>DATHGO010000336.1:0-4571 GCA_035317585.1 Gemmatimonadaceae bacterium
GCCATGCGGATCGGCATGATGATCGGCGACGAGATCGGGATGAGCGAAAGGACGCGCGCAAACGTTCCGGTCGGATTCAACAGCACCGGCTGAATGAACACGCCTGTGCTGACGATCACGATCAAGAGCGGAGTCGCCGCCTGCCTGGCCTCGCTCTCGCTGTTCACCGACGAGCCGACCGCGGCATAGAGCGACGAGTAGAAAATGAACCCCAGCAGAAAGAACAGCAGGAACAGGACGCCGGCGCCGAGACTGACGTCGGGCAACGAGAAGTTCACCGTCGGCGCGCCGATCCTCGCCATGATTGGCGCTCTGAGCTTGAGCAGGACATAAGTCGTCGCGATCCAGAGTATCTGCTGCGTCAGCCCTACCGCACCGACGCCGAGGACTTTTCCAGCGAGGAGCGTGTCGGTCGGAACGCTCGACATCACGACTTCGGCAACACGGGTCGTCTTCTCTTCGAGCACGCCGCTCATGATCGTCTGCCCGTAAATCACGATCGACAGGTAGAGCAGAAATCCGATCGAGAAGCCGAAAAGTACGCTCGCCATGCCCGAACCCGCCCGGCCGCGCTCGGTAATGCGCTCGGTGGTGAAGTCGAGGGGAATGAAAGTGATCTCCTTCATCTTCTCGTTGTCGAGACCGACCTTCTGCAGCCGTGTCGCGAGTATGGTCTGCCGGATTGCGTTCTTGATCTGCGTCATGTCGGCGATAGACGTGGCGTTCGTTCCGGCGTAGCGCGCGGATTCTCCGGCGAGTGTCTGCTGGTCCACGACGACGTAACCCGTCCTCTCCTTGCGCATCACTTCCCGCGTCGCGGTGCTCTCGGCCTTCGTCAGCTCACTCGGCGCCACCAGTAAGACCGTCGGCATTCTGGCAGCAATCGTGGTATCCCCGGCTATGTTCGCCGCCAGGCGGTCACCAAATCCCGTGTCCGTGGCATCGAGAATGATGGTGTTATAGACATCGCTCGTCGCCTTGCTTTTCGACGCCATCCACGCCGGCACAATGATGATCGCGGCGAAGAAAATCGGCCCGAAGAACGTCGCGATCAAAAACCACTTCGACCGCACGCGCTCGAGGTACTCGCGCTTGATGATCGCCCAGAGCTTAGCCATGTCCGGTCATCCCTCCTCGGCGCCGCCCGCCCACTCGCCCGCTCCGGGCACGCGGGCATCCGCGCCGACTTTCTTGAGGAATATCTCGAGAAGCGACGGCTGAATCATCTCGAATCGTTGCACCGCCGCGCCCGATTCGACGATCCGACGCAGCAGTACCTGCGGATCAGCGCCGGGCGCCAGCTCGATCTCGAAAAAGCGATTGGAATCGTCGGCTCGCTTCACGAGAGTGTTATCGCGCAGAATCGACGCGATCCCCTCCATTCCATCACCGTCGAGCGCGAGCGCGATGTTCCTTTGCCCGTGCTCTTCCTTCACGCCAGTCACGGTTCCATCGAGCACCTTCTCGCCACGCGCGATGATGCAGACCGAATCGCACAACCTTTCAGCGTTGTCCATCAGATGGGTGCTGAAGATCACCGTCTTGCCGCGGCGTTTCAGGTCGACCACCGTGTCCTTCAGCGCCTGAGCATTGATCGGATCGAGGCCGCTGAACGGCTCGTCGAGGATCACTAGATCGGGATCGTGCAGCAGCGTCCCGATGAACTGGACCTTCTGCTGCATGCCGCGTGAAAGCTCGTCGATCTTGGAGAGTCCCCAATCCTTCTCCGGTGTCTTGAGTGATAGTCGCTCGAGCCATTCGTCGATCCGTCGGTCGGCGTCTTTGCCCTTTACGCCTTTGAGTTCGGCCAGAAATTTCAGAACTCGGCGAACCTGCATCTTCCGATACAAGCCACGCTCTTCCGGGAGGTACCCGAGGCGCTCGGTGATCTTCGGATCGTTCGATGGACGCCCGAAGATGTGGATCATCCCGGAGTCGGGCGCGATGATGTTGAGGATCATCCGAATGGTGGTCGTCTTTCCGGCGCCATTGGGGCCGAGTAGTCCATACACGCTTCCAGTCGGAACGCGCAGCGTCAGATCGCGCACCGCCGTATGCTCGGCGTAGCGCTTGGTGACGTTGACTATGTCGATGGCGTATTCGGTCATGTAACTTCGCTGGAGAAGCGTCGGAGCAGGAACAAGAATATACGCCGAAAAGAAATGCCTGTTTCAGAGACTCTGACAATCGCGATTCTGTTTTTTGTGGGTGCCGCGCTCTACGCATCGGTGGGGCACGGTGGCGCGTCCAGCTATCTCGCGGTGATGGGTCTCTTCAGCCTGGCGCCGAGCGTCATGAAGCCGACTGCGCTCGCCCTCAACATCCTGGTCGCCGCAGTGGCGACGTTCAAGTTTTACCGCGCGGGATTGTTCTCGTGGCGACTCTTCTGGCCGTTCGCAGTGGTGTCGGTTCCCGCGGCGTTCATCGGCGGAGCGACAATGCTCCCGGCGCGGGCGTATAAGATCCTCGTTGGAGTTGTACTGCTATACGCGGCCGTCTGGATGTTCCGCTCGTCGCTCAGACCGCTGAACAAGGACACGCATCCGCCGCCGCTCTGGGCCGCGCTCGTGACGGGAGCGGCGATTGGATTTCTGTCGGGACTCACCGGCGTTGGCGGCGGAATATTCCTTAGTCCGCTGATACTGTACATGGGATGGGCGGAGACGAGAGCGACGTCGGGGGTCGCCGCACCATTCATTCTCGTGAACTCTATTGCCGGACTGCTCGGCCATTTCTCGAGCGTGTCGCAGCTCCCGCCCAGCATTCCGATCTGGGGAGTCGCCGCCGTGCTCGGCGGATGGATCGGCGCGACTTACGGAAGCAAGCGCGCGCCTGCCCCGGTATTGAGACAACTGCTGTCGTTGGTGCTCATCGTGGCCGGCGTGAAGCTGATTTTCTACTGAAGAAGCTCTTGTCAGAATCCACGGTCGTCATCGTCGGCGCGGGTGCAGCGGGCCTGTCGGCTGGTGGTGCGCTAAAACGGCGGGGAATCGAGTCTGTGATTCTCGAGGAGGATGAGCAACTCGGCGGCACCTGGGCGCGGCGATACGACCGACTCCATTTGCATACGGTGCGCGGATTCTCGGGACTTGCCCACTATTCCATTCCGCGCGGTTATCCCAAATACCTTTCGCGGGAGCAGTTCATCGCCTACCTCGGCGAGTACGCGAAGCACTTCAATCTGGAAGTGTTGACTGGGTGTCCCGTGCGCAAAATTCGAATGAAGTCAGCGACACCGTCATCATGGTTGGCCGCGACCGCCGAAGGTGATTGGCACTCCCGTGTCATCGTAATTGCGACCGGTCAGTACCGCAATCCGATACTGCCCGAGTGGGAGGGGCGCGACGCATATCGCGGTGATCTCGTGCACTCCTCCAGTTATACGAGCGCGCTCCAATACACCAGGAAGCGGGTGCTTGTCGTCGGCGCCGGCAACAGCGGCACCGAGATCGCTACCGATCTCGCCGAGAATGGAGCTGCGTTCGTGGCTCTCAGCATCCGCACGCCACCGCCCATCGTTCCGCGCGATCCGTTCGGCATGCCGGTCCAGCGAACAGGAATTCTCCTGAACTTTCTGCCGGCCGCGATCGCTGACCGGCTTGGACGGCTGACTGCGCGGATTGTGCTCGGAGATCTTACTCGTTACGGGCTCCAGGCACCGAAGTGGATGCCGTACTCGGCCCGACGGGTTCCCGTCATCGACGTTGGTTTCGTAAAGGCCTTGAAGCAGAGACTGGTGCAAATCCGGCCCGCGCTCGAGCGTCTCACTACGACAGGGGCGGTGTTCGCAGACCAAAGCGCAGAGCCCTTTGACGCCATCATCGCGGCTACGGGATTCAGCACGGGGTTGAACGAGCTTCTCGAGACGAACGACGTGCTGAACGATTCTGGTGAGCCGCTCGATCCGTCTGGAGAACCGACCGGTCGTCCCGGCATCTTTTTCATGGGATACACGCATAGTCTGCGCGGTCATCTGTTCGAGGCAAACCTCGCCTCCCGACGGCTCGCCAGAAATGTGGAACGATATCTCCGGCGCACAGCGTGAGCTGTGATATCGAGCGCTGATCCTCGCGGAGCCGGCGCCACAATCGATCCACCAATGCCTCGACTGGACATCTGCCAGCAACGTCTCGCCAATCAACATCTAATAAAGCAGACGCTCGAGAAGGCGAGCGAACTAGTCCGAGTGCTCGGCGCGGTACAGGCTCAGGACTACGCTGCCGCGAAATGGGGCGTCGCCCAGCGCGTGCGTACCTCGACCGATGTGACGGTTGAGAAGGAAATCACGGAGGGCGCTATCCTGCGCACCCATGTTTTGCGCCCGACCTGGCATTTCGTAGCGTCCGCCGACATTCGCTGGATGCTGGCGCTCACAGCACCGCGAGTAAGGGCCATACTTGCCCACTATGACCGGGATCTGGGGGTGGACAAAGCCGAGCTACGCCGAAGCAGAGCGGTGCTGACGAAAGCACTTCAGGGCGGTAGGCAACTGACGCGCGCCGAGCTGTCGACGGCGCTGAAGAGGGCGAGAATCCGGACGGAAAACACTCAACGACTCGCGCGTCTCATCA
>DATHGO010000337.1:0-8773 GCA_035317585.1 Gemmatimonadaceae bacterium
CTCGACCAGAAGCTGTTCTACTATCAGAACCGCGGGATAATGGCGGCCGATCAGAAAGACACAGTGGCGATGAGAGCGATCGGAGATTCGATGCTGAAGCTGGTCCCGCGAAAGGTCGAGACCGGTCTGTTCGATCAGGACATGCGAGCATTGATGGCAGCGGCCCACGCATTTCGCGGCGAGAAGGAGAAGGCGCTCGAGCATGCGCGGAGCGGAACAGTGCCCACTATCACTTCGCGAGATGCCGTTCGAACCGGCGATTACCTCATTATCCTTGGAGGCGTTGCCGCGGTGGTCGGAGCGAACGATGAAGCGATTGCCGCGTTTGAGAAAGTCCTCGCGATGCCATCGCAGATGTCGCGCGCGATGCTGCGCGCCGACCCTATGTACGACAATCTGCGTAAGGATCCGCGCTTTCTGAAGTTGATCGCGGAGAAGTGAGTGACTCGGGTTAATTAGCTTCAGGGACGATGAGCTTTTCTTTCCGGATCGAGAGCACCGCCGGCGCAGCACGGGCCGGCATTTTTTCGACTCCGCACGGTCCGGTCGAGACGCCGGCGTTCATGCCGGTCGGGACTCTCGCGACCGTGAAGGCGCTCGATCCCGAGGATCTCGTCCGGATGGGCGCCTCGATGATTCTCAGCAACGCGTACCACCTGCACCTCCGTCCCGGCGACGACGTCGTGCGCGAGATGGGCGGACTCCACCGCTTCATGCAGTGGGACGGGCCGATCCTAACGGACTCGGGGGGATTCCAGGTGTTTTCGCTGGAGGGCCTCCGCACCATCGACGAGGAAGGCGTCGAGTTCCAATCCCACATCGACGGCTCCCGAAGATTCTTCACGCCCGAGATCGTGATGCAGATCGAACGCAACCTGGGCGCCGACGTGATCATGCAGTTCGATCACGTGATCCCTGGCCAGTCCGACGAGGCGACGGCGCGAGATGCGAGCGAGCGAAGCATCCGCTGGCTCGCGCGCTGCCTGTCCGAGGTCCAACGATTGGAGACGACTCAGCCGCTGGAGGACCCGCCGCGTGAGGAGTTGCCGGGCGACAATCCGCGGAATCGGCAGGCTCTCTTCCCGATAGTCCAGGGCGGAATTCACGCGCACCTGCGGCGGGAGGCCGCGGAAGCCATACGATCGATGCATGACTGGGCAGGCTTTGGGGTTGGGGGGCTGTCAGTCGGCGAAGCGAAAGACGCGATGTACGAGATGATCGAGGTCGTGGACGGCGCCCTTCCGAAAACGCATCCCCGCTATCTGATGGGCGTCGGCTTCCCCGAAGACCTGATCGAAGCGATTCGCCGGGGTGTGGATCTGTTCGACTGCGTGGCGCCGACCAGGATGGGGCGGAATGGCGCGGTGTTCACGAGAGACGGGCGGCTGAACATAAAGCGCACCGAATTTCGCACTGATCCCAAGCCGCTCGACCCGGACTGCGACTGCGCCGCCTGCACGAGATTCAGCAGGGCCTACCTTCGCCACCTTTTCGTCTCGGACGAGATACTCGGGCTGCGCCTCCTCTCCCTGCACAATGTACATTTCCTGCTGTCGCTCGCGCGCTCGGCGCGGCAGTCGATACAGAGAGGCGATCTCGAGCAGTGGTCGCGCGAGTGGCTCGCACGCTACCGCACGACGTCACCACTCGCCGTCCTAGGAACCACTCGCAACCACTCCCGATTTTGACATATGGCAAGCAATCCAATTCTCGGCTCCATTTTCATGTATGGAGCGATCTTCGCGATCTTCTACTTCATTCTCATCCGGCCGCAGGCCACTCAGCGCAAGAAGCACGACGAGCTGGTGCGCAATCTCAAGAAGGGCGATGAGATCGTGACCAACGGCGGGCTCGTCGGCGAAGTGCTCTTCATCAAGGAAAAAGGTGGCGACGACAAGTCCGGCGGCATGGACGACCGCGTCACCATCAAGTCCGGCGAGACTCGCGTCATCATCGAGCGTGGACGCATCGCGAAAATCAACAGGCCGGCGTCGGCCTCCAACGTGACCGCCGGGTGAGCATCCTCGACATACGGGTCCTGGGCGACCCGGTTCTTCGCAGGCCGACGACGGCGGTCATGGATGTCACGGACGAGTTGCGCGGGCTCATCGCCAACATGTTCGAGACTATGTACGCCGCCGAAGGCATCGGCCTCGCCGCACCACAGGTGGGGCGGAATGAGAGAGTGGCTGTCGTCGACGTCGAGGGTAGCAAATTCACCCTCATCAATCCCAGGATCATCTCCACCCAGGGCATCAGGAAAGAAAAGGCGGAGGAAGGCTGCCTTTCGATTCCCGACATCTACGGAGATGTCGAGCGGCCAGTCACCGTGACGATTCGAGCGATCGACGAGAACGGAGAGGAGTACGAGGCCACCGGCACCGAGCTGCTTGGCCGCTGCTTCCAGCACGAGATCGATCACCTCGACGGGAAGTTGTTCATCGACTATCTGAGCCCCCTGAAGCGGAAGGCAGCGATGGCGACGTGGGAGAAGACGAAGGGGAAATATCCCGGCTTGATCAGGAGGGTGCGCACTGAAATAAAGGGCTCGCACCATCGCGAGACGGAGATGTAGGTGCGCGTCGCATTCTGGGGAACGCCGGAGTTCGCCGCGCCGGCGTTGCGCGCGCTGGTCGGGGAGGGTTTCGAAGTCGTAGGTGTCGTTACGCAGCCCGATAAGCCTCAGGGCAGATCCCGCGAGATAATTCCCTCGCCGGTTAAGCAGATCGCCATCGACGAAGAGATTCCGCTGTTCCAGCCGAAGAACGCGCGCGACCCCGAGCTGTTGGACAAGCTCAAGGGCGTCAAGCCGGATATCTCAGTGGTGGTGGCGTACGGGCACATCCTGCCACAGACGATCATCGACCTTCCGAAACTGGGAACGCTGAACATCCATGCGTCGCTGTTGCCGGCGCTCCGCGGCGCGGCGCCGATCCAGGCGGCGATTCGCCAGGGTTTGACCCAGACGGGTGTGACCGTCATGAGAGTGGTTTCCGCGCTCGACGCCGGCCCCATCCTTCTCCAGTCCGACACGCCGATCTTCGAGGACGAGACGTACGGCGAGCTTCAGGTGCGTCTCTCGGAGCTGGGGGCGCTCACGCTGGTCGAAGCGATGACGCTCGTCTCGATGGGCAAGGCGAAAGAAACGCCTCAGGATGATTCGCGCGCGACCTACGCGTCGAAGGTGACACGCGAATCGTCGCGCATCAATTGGAAGGACAGTGCTCTCGAGATCTCGCGACTCATTCGCTCTTCCGATCCCAAGCCGGGCGCGTTTACAACGACGCCCAAGGGCGACGTGAAGCTATTCGGCCCCAAGGTGATGGACGGCATCAAGGGGAAGCCCGGAGAGGTCCTGAAGACGACCGGCGAGCTGGTGATCGCATGCGGACTCGATGCGCTTCGCGTCAGCGGCGTACAGCCGGAGGGAAAGAGCCGAATGCTGGCGCACGAATGGGCGCGCGGGCGCGGCACCGCGGTCGGCGACAGGTACGGGGTGTGACCACTGTCCCGGTAAAAGCACCGATCGAGGAGCTGCCGACCATACACGCCGTTACCAACGACGAGATCATGCTTCGCCCCGGTTTCCTCCGGAAAGCCATGGGCATCATGCGCGTGCTCGGCGACAAAGGAGCGATTCACATCCGGTCCCAGCTCCTCGATTCGCCAACTCTTTACGGGCTCACCCTCGCGCTGCTCGAGCTGAACGAGCAGACCAAATGCTGGTGCATCGTCAACGATCGGGTGGATATCGCGCTCGCCTGCGGGGCGCAGGGAGTTCAGCTCACGCACAAGTCCATCGCCGTGCCCGACGTGCAGGCGATCGCGCCGGCGCTGCGGATCGGCGCCAGCGTTCATTCTCCGGACGAGGCGCGCGACGCCGAGCAGGCGGGGGCGGACTGGTGCGTCGCCGGCCACGTGTTCGAGACCCCATCTCACCCTGGCGTCCCGCGGCGCGAGAGCAGCTTCATCAACGATGTCGTTGCGGCGGTGAGCTTTCCGGTGATCGCGATCGGCGGGATCCGGCCCGAGCACGTCCGCTCGCTCGTCCATCGGGGCGCGCATGGGGTCGCCGCCATTCGTGGAATCTGGAACGACGAGAATCCAGAACTCGCCGCGAGCCGCTATCTTTCACAGGTATGACGGAGTCGGGCGGGATTGTGACGGAAGCAGTGGCGGGAGAGGTCGTACTTACTGTGAACGGAGCCGAGCGGCGTGTTCCGGACGGTTGGTCGCTGGCTGATCTCCTCGCATCACTGAAGCTCGATGCACGCACTGTCGTGATCGAGCGCAATGGAACCATTCTGCGCGAACGTTCCTCGTTTGCGTCGCTCGAGCTCGCCGCGGACGATTCGCTCGAGATCGTTCACTTCGTCGGCGGAGGCTGAGAGTACGCGATGGCGCACGCCGATCTGATTTCTGCAGCAACTCTTACCGACCCGCAGCCACTGGCGATCGCGGGGCGCGAGTTCCGCTCGCGCCTGATGGTCGGCACCGGCAAGTACTCGTCGAACGCCCAGATGATCGAAGCAATCGAAGCGTCGGGCGCGGAAGTCGTGACAGTAGCCGTGCGTCGCGTCGACCTCGATCGCTCGAAGGATGAGGCAATTCTGCATCATCTCGATCCGGATCATTACTTCCTGCTCGCCAACACCGCCGGCTGCTACAATGCGAGCGACGCCATTCGCTACGCCCGGCTCGCGCGAGCCGCCGGATTCAACGAGTGGGTGAAGCTCGAGGTCATTGGCGACCAGCAGACCCTGCTTCCCGATACGCTCGGTCTTCTCCAGGCGACGAAGACTCTGGTGGATGAAGGCTTCAAGGTCCTGGCGTACACCAACGACGATCTCGTCACCGCCCTCAAGCTCGAGGACGCCGGCGTTGTTGCGGTGATGCCTTTGGCATCGCCGATCGGATCCGGACTGGGCATGCTGAATCCTTATGCGATTCGCACCATCAAACAGCGGCTCTCGGTCCCCGTGATCGTCGACGCTGGCGTGGGTACTGCGTCCGACGCCTGCGTCGTTATGGAGCAGGGCGTCGATGGTATTCTCATGAATACCGGAATCGCCGCGGCGCAGGATCCGGTTCGCATGGCTGCCGCGATGAAGGGAGCTGTCGAAGCGGGAAGGCACGCGTATCTCGCCGGAAGAATGCCGCGGCGCGAGGTCGCTGTTCCTTCCTCTCCCACCACCGGAATGCTCGGCGCATGAACACCACCGTTGCAACTGTCGGTGGAGTCACCGCCGCGCGCGCGGTAGCGGCGGAGATCTGCGTCGATCTCCGGCGCGGAGAGTTTCTCGACCAGTCGTTCGAGCGTCGCATCGGTCCGCTCGATGCCCGCGATCGGCGCTGGACGCGCGAGCTCGTCTACGGAATGCTACGCAATCGCGCCGGAATCGACACGGTTCTCGCGGAGCGGGTACGCGGTGGATTGGCGCGCCTCGATCCCGATGTGATCGATCTCCTCAGGCTCGGCGTCTATCAGCTGCTGAATATGGGGAGTGTGCCGGCCTACGCCGCGATTGCACAGACCGTAGAGTTGGCGAAGCGCCGGCATGGAATGGGCGCGAGCAAGCTGGTGAATGCGGTGCTGCGACGCACCGATCGGGAGCGTGAGCAGCTCAACACCGCGCCACCACCAGCGGACGCGGTCGATGCGCTGGCGCTCAAGTACTCGCATCCGCGCTGGCTCATTGCGCGGTGGATCGAGAGGTGGGGCGAGCAGGATACCGAGCGCTTGCTGACGCTCAACAATGCCGACGCTCCGATCGCGATCCGGCCGTACGGAATTGTGCGCGAGCAGCTGGAAGCGATGATGGAAGCGGCGGGCGTTCACGTCGCCGACGCGCCGTACGCGCGCGACAGCATCGCGATATCCGGCGGCACGACGTTCACGGAGCTTGGTGCGTTCAAGAAGGGGTTGTTCTTTGTTCAGGATCCGGCCGCCACGCTGGTGACGGAATACGCGGCGATACCCACTGGCGCGACTGTCGCCGACTTGTGCGCCGCCCCCGGCGGGAAAGCGCTGGAGCTCTCTCGCACCGCTGGTGCCGTGGTCGCAAGCGACAAGTCGTTCGGCCGGCTCCAGCGTTTGCTCGCCAATCAGCGCCGGCTGGAGAACGTGAATCTCCTCCCCTTCGTCGGGGACGCGCGGAATCCCGCGATTCGTCCAGTCGATGCGGTGCTGATCGATGTGCCGTGCACAGGGACGGGCACGTTCCGCAGGCATCCCGACGCGCGCTGGCGCATCAAGGTATCGGACATCGCGGTGATGTCCGCGCTTCAGAAACTGATTCTCAGGGCGGCGGCGAAGGTCGTGAAGCCCGACGGCCTGCTGATCTACAGTACGTGCTCGCTCGAGCCCGAGGAGAACGACGCGCAGGTGGATTCTTTCCTGTCAGATAATCTGAACTGGATTCTGGAGCCGCCCGCCGAAGGAACTGTTGCTCCGGAGCTGCTCGATGGCGGGCGGCTGCGCGTCCTTCCGCATCGTCACGGCACCGATGGAGCATTCGCCGCGCGCTTGCGCAGGGTCAACTAGATGAACTGGCGCGCGCTTCCTCGGCGTGCGTTCCCATACCTGATTGCTGCGGCCGGCGGATTCCTCATCGCCTATACCGCGGTGTTCCTCTTCGCCTTTCCAGCCGAGGTACTGCCGGACGACGGGATCTTACCGAACGTTGTCGGGAAGACGTTCGAAGACGCGGCCGCCACTCTACAGAAGGCGGGATTCCCCGCGCAGCAAGGTGAGTCGCGATTTCACAAGACGATTAAGGCCAACATCGTGCTGCAGGAAGACCCTCCGGCGGGCAGCAGGCAGAAGCGCGGCACGGCCGTCGTCCTCGCGCTTAGCGCCGGCCAGAAAACGGCGGAAGTTCCGGTGACGACGAACATGTCGCAGCAGCAGGCGCGCATCTCGATCGAGAACACGGGGCTCACGATGGGCAACATCAGCGAGCAGGTGTCAGATGCCCCGCGCGGGCTCGTGATCGGCACGTCGCCTCCCGCCGGGACGAAGCTCGAGCTGCCCGGGAGCGTGGACATCGTGCTGAGCAGAGGACCCGCGACCGTAATGGTGCCCGACTTCTACGGGCGCAACCTCGGCGAGGTGCGCTCGATGGTCGAGCAGATCGGACTCCGGATTGCCGGAGTTTCTCGCGACACGAGCTCGCTCCAGCCAGAGAACACGGTGATCAGACAGCTGCCTGCCGCCGGGCAAAGCATTGCTGCCGGTGGGCCGGTGAGTCTCACCGTCTCTCACTTCCCTCCACCGCCTTCGATCAGGATCGACACAGGCACCAGCGCGCCTCCTCCGCGCCCGTTGCCACTGCCAATTCCGGAATGAGCGTTCGCATCGCCCCATCGATCCTGAGCGCCGACCTTTCCAAGCTCGCCGACGAGATCGCGATGCTCGAGGAGGGCGGCGCCGACTGGATTCACGTCGATGTGATGGACGGCCGCTTCGTTCCGAATCTCACCTTCGGCGCCAAAATTATCGAGTCGGTGCGTAAGCTCACCAAATTGCCGATCGATGTGCATCTGATGGTCGTCCAGCCGGAGAACTACTTCGAGAGCTTCGCCGCGGCGGGCGCCAACGGAATGTCGATCCACACCGAGGTGTCGCCTCATCTGCAGCGGCAGCTCAATCACATTCGAGAGCTCGGCTGCCGCGCCGGCGCGGTGATAAATCCGGCGACGCCGCTCACGGCCGTGAGCGAGGTCATCACCGATCTCGATTTGCTCCTCGTGATGACGGTGAATCCCGGCTTCGGCGGGCAAAAGTTCATCAAGGGATCGGTGGACAAGGTTCGCCGCGCGCGTGAGATGCTGGCCGAGAACGGCAGCAAGGCATTTCTGGAAGTTGACGGCGGGATCGACCGCAAGACGATCAGGTCAGTGTGGGAGGCCGGTGCCAACACTTTCGTCGCCGGCAACGCCATCTTCGGTGCGAAAAATCCCAAGGCCGAGATCGGAGAGCTTCGCTCCCGCTGCACGGTAGAAGTATGACCGGCAGGAAGCAACTCGCGATCGGGGCTCTCGTCATCGGCGTTGTGTGCGCTGTCGCCTACGGTGCGACACGTTATCTCCGCCACGAGCTCTTCCCCGTCCAGGTGGGCAGCAAGGCCCCCGAATTCAGGGCGCTCACCCTCGATTCGATTCCAAAGGAAAAAAGCCTGGCCGATTATCGCGGCCAGGTTGTGATGATCAACGTCTGGGCGACCTGGTGCCTGCCGTGTCGGGTTGAAATGCCGAGCATCGAGGCGCTGCACAAGGCCTACGGGCCGAAGGGATTGAAGATCGTGGCGGTCAGCATCGACGATCCCGGCACTGATTCGGGTATCCGCGCATTCGCGAAACAGTACGGCCTGACTTTCGAGATCCTGCACGATCCCAAAGGCCAGATCACCGATCTGTACGACATCAGCGGCTATCCGGAGACGTTCATCGTCGGCCGGGACGGCGTGATCAGGAAGAAGCTGATGTCGGCGACGGATTGGAATTCGCCCGAGGCGCGTGCACTGGTGGACAGGCTTCTGTCGGAGCGCACCGAGTAATCGTGACGCGCATTCTGGGAATCGAGACATCCTGCGACGAGACATCCGCGGCGGTTCTCGAGGGGAAGGGAGACCAGGTCACGCAGAAGTCCCTCGTGATCCTGTCGCAGGACGTCCATCGCGTGTTCGGCGGAGTCGTTCCGGAGATCGCATCGCGGGCGCACCTCACCAGCATCGTTCCAGTGGTCGAGCGCGCGATTGAGGAGTCGGGAATC
>DATHGO010000338.1:0-2777 GCA_035317585.1 Gemmatimonadaceae bacterium
TCCACCGCCGATGCGGCGCATGGCGATGTGCCCGTGATTGTCGCGGCCGCCGCTCTTGGTGAGCGGCTCCATCAGCGACTTCTCACCGGTCGTCCTCGTGATCTCCGAGAAATCGGGGATCGAGCGTGAACGCGAGCTCGGAGTTACTGGCTTGAATTGACGAACGCCCATTTCTTACGCCTCGAAGATGTCGATCGAGTCGCCGGCTTTCAGCGTCACGATCGCCTTTTTCCAGTGTGGACGACGTCCGACGACCTGTCCAACGCGGCGATCCTTGCCGCGGTGGTTCGAGGTCCAGACGCCGGTGACCGTAACGTTGAAGAGCTCCTCGATCGCTTTTCTGATGTGGATCTTCGTCGCTTTCGGGTGCACGCGAAACGTGTATTCACCGCGATCCTGATACGCCCCCGAGGTCTGCTCGGTGACGATCGGAGTGATGATTGTGCGAGTCAGTGTTGGCATCGCCTACTTCCCCTTTTTCTTGCCGGCTGACTTCTTGGCCGACTTTTTCTTTGCGGTCTTGGCTGCTGCCTTCGGCTTCGCGGACTTGCCAGCGGCCTTGGCAGCCTTTCTCGCGGCCTTGTGCGTGTTCGAGCTCTTGGCGGCAGCTTTCGCCGTTTTGCGCTCCGCCTTCTCCGCGCCGCGAGACTTGGTCTCCGCCTTCGGTCGTGCCGCGCGTGGCTTTTCGTCGACCGCGGCGAGCTCGTAACCGAGCGCGTTGGATTCGACGAGAACGACATCCGACCAGAGGATGTGATAGGTCGAGACATCGGAGTACGGCATCACGTGCGTACGCTGCAGGTTGCGTCCGCTCAGAAAGACGTTCTGCTTCATTCCATCCGTGAGGATCAGCACTTTCTTGTCAGTCACGCCGAGCGCGGCCAGGAGCGAGACCATCTGCTTCGTGTTCGGCGCGTCGTAATTGAAGTTGTCGATCACGATCAGCGCGTCCTCGCGGGCGCGCGCATTGAGCGCGCTCTTGCGGGCGAGCTGACGAATCTGACGCGGTACCGTCTGGTTGTACTTGCGACCAGTCGGACCGAAGACAGTGCCACCGCCGACAAAGTGCGGTGCCCGACGTGAGCCCTGGCGGGCGCGACCGGTTCCCTTCTGCTTCCACGGCTTCTGGTTGCCACCGGTGACAAGACCGCGCGTCTTGGTGTACGCGAGCCCAAGGCGCTGGTTTCCCAGGAACGCCTTCACTGCCTGGTGCATCACCGGCATGTTGATGGTGCCATCGAACAGATCGACCGGTAGATCCAGCCGATCGCGCTCGGTTCCACCAGCGGTGTAAGCGGCTGCCTTCAGAGTTGGAGTAGTAGTCTCTGCCATGATTAGCCCTGCTTCTTCACGAGAACGATCCCGTTCGTGGGACCGGCCACGGAGCCGCGGATGTAAAGGAGGTTGCGAGCCGCGTCCACGCGCTCGATCCGAAGGTGGGTCTGGGTGTGCCGCTCGGCGCCGTAGTGTCCGGGCATCTTCTTTCCCTTGATGACACGCGACGGATCGGTGCCGGGGCCGATGGAGCCGGGACGACGGTGCTTGGTGTTGCCGTGCGTGTTGGGACCCCCGCCGAATCCGTAACGCTTGACGACGCCCTGGAAGCCGCGGCCTTTTGAAGTTCCCGTCACCTTCACCTGCTCACCGGGAGTAAAGATCTCTACCGTCACCTTGTCGCCAAGGGCGTAGGTAGGAATCGCTTTTCTGTTTTCCTTCAGCTGCGCGTCGTCGAGACGGAAGCTGCGGAGAACCTCTGGCGCGACAGTAAGGCCAGCCTTCGCTGCGTGGCCGATGACGGCCTTGTGGGCACGACGGCCGCGCGGTGTGCGCTCGCCTTTCTTCGACTCGCGAGCGTGACGCTGCTCGCCGAAGCCGAGCTCGACTGAGTCGAACCCCACTTTGTCCTTTGTCAGAACCTTGATCACCGAGTTGGGAGTTGCCTCCACCACGGTGCAAGGGATCTGCTGTCCCTCTTCATTGAAGATCTGGGTCATCCCCAGCTTCCTGCCGATAATACCGATCATTGAATCCTCTAGTAGGTCACGTCGCTGACTACTCGACCTTGATCTCGACGTCGACGCCGGCGGGAAGATCGAGCTTGGTCAGCGCGTCCACTGTCGCGGCGCGAGAATCAAGGATGTCGATCAACCGCTTGTGCGTCTTGAGCTCGAACTGCTCACGCGACTTCTTGTCGACGTGCGGCGAGCGTAGTACGGTCCAGCGCTTCGTCTTTGTCGGCAACGGAATCGGACCACTGACCTGCGCGCCCGTCTTCTCGGCCGTGCGGACGATGTCCGCCGAGGCCTGATCGATGACGGCGTGGTCGAACGCCTTGAGCCGAATTCGAATTCTTCCTGCCATGACTTTCTCGGTTTAAGAAATCAGTACTACTTGAGAATCTTGGTGACGACGCCGGCACCAACGGTGCGGCCGCCCTCTCTGATGGCAAACCTGAGTCCCTCGTCCATCGCGATCGGCGCGATCAGCTCGATCGTCATCTGAACGTTGTCCCCAGGCATCACCATCTCCATACCTTCAGGCAGCTCCACGCTGCCAGTCACGTCGGTCGTTCTGAAGAAGAACTGCGGACGGTAGCCCTTGAAGAACGGCGTGTGTCTCCCGCCCTCTTCCTTGGTCAACACGTAGACCTCGGCGTTGAACTTGGTGTGCGGCGTGATCGATCCTGGCTTGGCCAGCACCATCCCGCGCTCCACGTCCTCCTTGTTGATACCACGGAGCAGGAGGCCAACGTTGTCACCAGCCTGGCCGTCGTCCAG
>DATHGO010000339.1:0-9420 GCA_035317585.1 Gemmatimonadaceae bacterium
GCGAAAGCAAAGCGCCGCCGAGTGAACTACTCGTTTCTCTTCATGAGAGCGAACGGCGGCCAGTTGACCGAGATCACGTCTCTCATCGATAACGGAATCATTCGCCCCGTTGTGGATCGAGTCTTCCCCTTCGCATCGACCAATGAGGCTATGGCGTACGTCGAATCGGGACGCGCCAAGGGCAAAGTTGTGGTCTCACTGAGGTGAGACGACGCAAGTCGGTGTCACACGAACGCTCATCATCGGAAGGAGGGTAGCAACATGACTGGATCGCAGGAAGTGAAGCTCGATTGGAACAAAGTGCCAACGCAGACGATCACCGCGGGCGGAGTGGAATTCGCTTATCGGGAGCTGGGGACGAGCAATCCCGGAACGCCCGTGGTTTTCCTCGTGCACCTGGCTGCCGTGCTGGACAACTGGGACCCTCGCGTTATCGATGGCTTCGCGGCGAAACGTCGTGTGATCGCGTTCGACAATCGAGGGGTCGGCGCGTCGAGTGGCTCACCGGCCACGTCGATAGAGCAGATGGCCAGGGACGCAATCACGTTCATCAAGGCCATGGGTTTCAAACAAGTAGACCTCTTCGGGTTCTCGATGGGCGGGATGGTTGCGCAGGAAATCGCGTTGATGGAGCCGCAACTCGTACGCAAGATGATCATCGCCGGGACCGGTCCTGCTGGCGGCGAGGGTATCAGCAAAGTGGCCCGCGTTACGTACCTCGACATGCTACGTGGATTTCTCACGCATCAAGACCCGAAGCAGTTCCTGTTCTTCACGAGGACGCCCGGCGGGATCCGCGCTGGCAAGTCATTTCTGGCGCGAATCCAGGAACGCTCTCAGAATCGTGACAAGGAGATCACCGTGACCGCGCTGCAGGCACAGTTGAAAGCGCTCCGCCGCTGGGGATCGAAGCAGCCCGAAGATCTTTCAAAAATTCGCCAACCGGTGCTTGTCGCGAACGGCGAGAGTGATCGCATGGTTCCAACCAGGAACACCCACGATCTGGCGCGGCGTCTTCCGAATAGCGACCTCATCATCTACCCCGATGCCGGACACGGCGGGGTGTTCCAGTACCACGCGGACTTCGTACCGAAGGCGCTCGAATTCCTCGCACGATAAGCCGGGTCGCTGCTCAAGCTCGCCGAGCTCATCGAGTAGCGGCTTGCCCACGTCAATTAACAAGAGTAAACCATGACCGCTAAAGACAA
Source organism: Gemmatimonadaceae bacterium (assembly GCA_035317585.1). Lineage (GTDB taxonomy): Bacteria > Gemmatimonadota > Gemmatimonadetes > Gemmatimonadales > Gemmatimonadaceae > UBA4720. The sequence continues at coordinate 1,209 of DATHGO010000339.1, forward strand.
AACCGGACTGGAAATAGACGAACACGGCACGACCCTGATTGTGCGCATCAATGGCGGTAAGCATGCCCTGTTAAGTCCAGAGATAGCCGCCCAGCTAGGTAAACTTGTTGATAGGGCTGACAAAGATCCTGACATCCATGCCGTCGTTTTCACCGGCGCGCATCCCGACCGGTTCCTGAGTCATGCTGATGTTGCCTGGCTACAAGAGGGCGGCGTCGGATTCCCGCCGATCAGTACACGCGTCGCTGGGATTGTATCGCGCATGGCGAGAGTCATTAATAAAACGCCGATTGTCAGATCACTCGCCGGCATGACCAGGCTCAAGACACTTTTGCAACTAGATGACCTGCACGCGACCTTTCTGAAGATGAACGCAAGCGGCACCATCTTCGTTGCGGCGCTCAATGGCTCCGCGCTTGCCATCGGCGCAGAATTCGCCTGGGCGTGTGATCTGCGCATCATGGCGGATGGAGACTTTGTCATTGGCCTGTCCGAGGTACTTCTTGCGCTTACCCCAGGCGGCGGGGGCTCCCAACGATTGACTCGCTTGATTGGCACTCGGCGATCGTTAGCTGCAATTCTCGAAGGCAAGCCGTTCACGCCAGCAGAAGCCCTCGCGCTAGGTGCGGTCGACGAAGTGGTACCGTACGATAAGGTACTTGAGCGTGCGATAGAGCGGGCAGAATATCTGAGCCTGCGATCAAAGAAATCCCTCGGGGCTATCAAGCGATCCGTGTACTTTGGTAGCTCGATGTCTCTCTCAGATGGCTTGCAGTTCGAGCACGCTGAGTTTCTCGTGATAGATCAGTCAAAAGAAGCTCAGCAACTGATGCTCGAGTACATTGCCACTACGGAAGCCACCGGCGAACTCCCATTGCTAAACCGGAAGACATACGATCGCGCACTGAGCACTGGTCGCATAGGGAGTCATTCAAACCAATTAGCATGAAGTCATCAGGGGATTTCCCGGTAGCTGTTGAATTTTGAACGCGGCGGCTCCTCACTGGTCGTGCTATACGATGGGTGACTAAATCAAGGCGACAGTGCACACCGGGTCGTACGCTGTAACGTCGAAGCGGCTCTCGTGTCAGAACTGTGTCACATGCCCCTTCAAACCTCTTCCGAATAACGACCTGATCATTTACCCGGATGCAGGACACGCGCGCGTGTTCCAGTTCCACGCGGACTTCGTACCGAGGGCGCTCGATTTTCTTGCACGATAGGCGCCGGCTTGTACGGTGACCGCCGCTCAACTTTATGATGTGAGCTTGTCGGTTTGAAGCGGGAGGCCATTCACCTCGCTCGCTTTGCCACCATCGGCGATCCTCGATCGGCTCTTCCTCTCGACTTCGAATCCAGAGTACGTTGAGGGCTTGCAGACCGATCTTCAGGATCAGCTTCGGACCACCCTGAGCGACGCCTATCTCCTGGAACGAGAGCTTGGCGGCGGTGGGATGAGTCGCGTGTTTCTCGCGGAAGAACGCGCGCTCGGGCGTCGCGTCGTGGTCAAAGTGCTCTCCCCGGACCTTGCCGCCGGTGTCAATGTCGAGCGCTTCAAGCGTGAGATACTGCTCACCGCTCGACTGCAGCACCCGCACATCGTGCCGGTGTTCACCGCCGGTGAGACGGAAGGGCTGCCCTTCTACACGATGCCCTTCGTGGAAGGGGACTCACTGCGGGTGCGTCTCATGCGCAGCGGTGCCATGCCGATCGCCATCGCGGTCAGCATTCTCAGGGACGTGGCGCGTGCGTTGGAGTTCGCGCACGCGAAAGGTGTCGTCCACCGCGACATCAAACCCGACAACATCCTGCTCGCCGGCAACACGGCTGCCGTCTCGGACTTTGGAATCGCCAAGGCGCTGCTGGCTTCGCGCCTGGCGACTGGTTCGGCGCAGATCACGGACCTGGGGGTGGCGATCGGAACACCCCAGTACATGGCACCCGAACAGGCCGCGGCCGATGCGATCGACCAGCGCGTCGACCTCTACGCCCTGGGCTGTGTCGCCTACGAGATGATCACGGGCGAGCCGCCCTTTACCGGTCGTTCGGCCGCGTCGGTGATTCGCGCCCACTTCGTCGACGCGCCTCCACCGATCGCGGCAAAACGAGCGGACGTCCCGGAGCCGCTCGCCGCGCTGATCGAGCGTTGTCTCGAGAAAGATCCCGACGATCGGCCGCCGAGCGCGCAGGCCATCATCGAGGTGCTCGACAATCTCGCCTCCGCGCAACCCCGCGGCTGGGAGTCGACGGGTGGTACGGAAGTGCCGACCATCGCCGTGCTGCCCTTCGTGAGCGTTATCGCGGAGCTTGGTAGCGATCATTTCGCCGATGGCTTGACCGACGAAGTCATCACCGACCTCTCGATGATCAAGACGCTGCGCGTTATCTCGCGACAATCGGCGATGCGCTTGAAGGGAAGCCACAAGGAGCTTCGTACCATCGCCCGCGAGCTCGGCGCTCGCTACGTGTTGACCGGAACCGTCCGGCGCTCTGGCTCGAGCCTCCGCGTGACGGCACAGCTCGTGGATGCCAGCATGGACACGCAGATCTGGGCCGACAAGTTCAACGGCACGCTGGAGGACGTCTTCGAGATTCAGGAGCGTCTCTCTCGTCAAATCGTCGACGCGTTGCGGCTCAGGCTCACACCTAACGAGAATCGGCGGCTTGCGCAGCGCCCCATCGCGGATCAGCGTGCGTACGAGTACTACCTTCTCGCGCGGCAGGAGATCTGGAACGTCAGTGCGCAGTCGCTCGATCACGCACTCCAGCTCGTCCGGCGGGCGCACGACATCGTGGGCGATAACGAGCTGCTGTTCGTAGCCGAGGGACTCATCTATTGGCAGAAGGTCAACGTCGGGATGGTCCCCGTCTCGGAGTACGACGAATACCTGTCAAAAGCGGAAGCCTGCGCGGCGAAGGTGTTCGCGCTCAACCCCGAGTCCTCGAGGGGGTACGGTCTTCGTGGGGCGATTCGACACACCCGTGCCGATCCGAGTGGCGCCGTCCGGGATTACAAGCAGGCGTTGTTACTCGATCCCAACGATCCGGAAGCCCTTCTCTGGCTCGGCTACTACTACGGTGTTTCCGGGCGACCTGCGCTCGCGCGCGCTCTCATGGATCGGCTACAGCAGGTAGATCCGTTGACGTCCGTCAACCTCATCATGTGTGGGATGGTCGCGATGTTCGACGGCAACTATCCCGAGGCACTCACGTGGACGCAACGCGCCGTCGAGGTCGATGCAGCGAACCCGACGACAGGGATGATGCACGCGATGATGCTGGCGGCGAACGGAAGTCGGGACGAGGGGGTGGCAATACTCGAGACCGTGGCACGTGATGCATCTCCGATGGCATGGGCGAGGTTGGCGCCGGCCATGGCCTGCGCGCTTCGCGGTCAGCGCGACGAGCTGCTACGCATCATGACGCCCGAGCTGCGCGCGGCAGCAAAGTGGGATGAGATCTTCGCCTGGTGGACGGCCGATTGCTTTGCACTCGTGAATGAGCGTGAACTCGCAATGGACTTCATCGAGCGCGCCGTCGACTTCGGGTTCATCAACTTGCCTTGGCTCTCTCAGCACGAGCCGTTTCTCGCGAACGTTCGAGGCGAGCCACGGTTTACGCGTCTGATGGGACGGGTACGGAAAGCGTGGGAGGCGTTCGAGCCTTAATGTCGATCATGCCGAAGACGTTCCAGGCGACCAGCACACCGGGCGGGATCGCCCCATAGCCTGTGCGCGCTCACCCCTCACCCGACCTCCGGGAGAAAAATGGGCTGGAACTCCGGACGTTGTGCGGACTATTCATGGCTATGACGCGGCCGTGATCTGGAAAGGCGCACGTGCCTCCTCATCCTGACATGAACGAGAACCGAGGTTCCCCTATGACTACCCTGCGCTGGCTGTCGGTAATACTGCTCTCCGTTGCGTCATCGCTCCCCGCCCAGACCAGGACAGTCGCCGAGCGACTGGGATATCCCCGCGATGCCAAGCTGCTGATCCTGCACGCCGACGACCTCGGATTCGCCCACTCCGCCGACGCGGCCAGCTTCGACGCGCTCGACAAAGGCGTTATCTCCTCGGCCAGCATCATGGTACCGACGCCCTGGATAACCGAAGTCGCGGCGTATGCGAGGGCACATCCAGACGCCGATCTGGGACTGCATCTGACGCTTACCGCCGAATGGGAGACCTACCGTTGGGGCAGCGTGGAATCGGAGGACAAGGTTCCGAGCCTCCTTGACCCCGATGGCACTTTTCCGAACGATGATAGCGTCGTCGCCGTGAGGGCCAAGCAAGCAGAAATCGAGCTTGAGCTTCGCGCGCAGATCCGGCGGGCGATGGCGTTGGGGATTCGTCCGACGCATCTCGACAGTCACATGGGCTCGCTGTTCACGACGCCGGCGCTCCTCGCCGCGTATGTGAAAATCGCGCACGAATATCACCTCCCGTTTCTCGCTCTCAGAAACAATCCGTTCGGCGGGCCGCCGATGCCGCTCGAACCAAACGACATTCCGCTCGACGCCTTGATTCAGGCTTTTGAGGACGGTCCTGCCGACAAATGGAAAGCGTTCTACCTGAACGCGATCGCCAATCTGAAGCCGGGCCTCACGGAAATCATCGTCCACTTGGGACATGACGACTCCGAGCTGCAGGCTGTGACTGTGAACCACGCGCCGTGGGGATCAGCGTGGCGGCAGCGCGATTACGACGCGGTGAACAGCCCCGAGTTCAAGAAGGCGCTCCGGGACAACAAGGTCATTCTCATCAAGTGGAGAGATCTGCAGAAGCTCGTGCAACCCTGAGCTTGGACGATAACGAAGCGCGCGCTTTTGCTGAAGCTGGGGCCGAATCAACTCGAAAGGACTTTCTTACAGTCGTTGCCGAGTTCAGCGTTCCAGCTTACTGGTCTCGGCGCGCAGTCGCTCCCCGTTTCGCTCCAGAAAATCTGCAATAACCTCCAGCTCGGCGTCGTTATAGCGCTCGTACATCCGGGCAACCGACTTGGCGGTGGAAGCGAACAATCGTGCGGCATCGGCGACGCGTCGCGCGACCGGCTCAACGACGACGCGCCGGCGATCGCGTGGATCGGCGACACGCCGCACCCACCCGCGGCGCTCGAGGCGGTCGAGCAGGTCGGTGACAGACGCCGTCGCGAGCCCGGTATGGCGCGCGATCTCGCCCGCCGTCTGCGGACCCAGCCTTTGCAGCACACTCATCGTCTTCTCATCGCTCGGATGCAGGCCCAGCAGCTTGGCCACCGTGGCGTGAAAAAGTACGGTCGCATCGCTGTTGGCGCGCCCCACCTGAGCGAGTCGTTCCAGCAGCACTGACCGACGCCTTGACGCCATTCAGCCTCCTCTCGATATTACGGCGTACCGAGATATTAGACGCATCGTAACAACATGCTGCCCGGCCGGGGCGGCGACAAGGAGCTGGCGATGATTGCGCTGATTCTGCTGTGCTGCAGCTTCGCGGTGGCCCTCGGCGGCGGTGTGTATGAAGGGACGGTCCTGTCGTCGCTGTGGGGACGGTCGCCGCCGGCGTCGTTCGCCGTCATCCAGCCGGGTACCGGGGTTCCGCTGCAACGCTTCTGGATACCCGTGCATGCGGCGATAACGGTGTTCCTCATTTGGGCACTCGTCGCAACGTGGGGTGACGTGCCAGTGCGCCGGTTATTGCTGGCCGGCACCGCATCCTACGTCGTGATGCGCGCATGGAGCGGCTTCTACTTCATCCGGGAGATGCTGGCATTTCAAAAGATTCCGCTCGACTCGCCACCCACGGCGGCGCTCTCGGCTCGTGTAGCTCGCTGGACATTCTGGAGCTGGTTCCGCGAGCCGCTCGACATCATCTCGCTCCTCTGCAGCCTCCTGGCACTCTACGAGATTGGCAGAGTTTGAAATCGGTGCGCTTGAAAATGCCTCGTCATAAGCAGATAAGGACGCGATCCACGACGCTTAGTGTCGAATTCATGACGCGTCGTTCGACGCAGAGTGTAAGCCATCAACCAAGAGGATCCGATGCTCCGCAACGCCCTAATCGCGGCAATCATGCTCGGCGCTAGCACCGTGGCTGGCGCTCAAGCGACTGCCCACCGCGTCAAGATCAACGGCATGCAGATGTATTACGAGGTGTCCGGCTCCGGTGAGCCGCTGATAGTACTTCACGGCGCGTACATGAACATCCCGATGATGGGACCGATCATCCCGCTGCTCGCAAAAACCCATCGAGTCTATGCGGTCGAGCTCCAGGGACACGGACGGACCACCGACATCGATCGCCCCATCACGTACCCCACCCTGGCGGACGATGTCGCGGCGTTCATGGATTCGGTTGGGCTGAAGAAGGCTGATGTGTTCGGTTATTCGATGGGCGCGATTGCGGGGCTGCAGCTCGCCATGCGGCATCCGGACAAGGTGAATCGACTGGTGTCGGCGTCCGGTGCCTATGACTTTCGCGGATGGCAGCCGGAGTTCCAGGCGCTGATTCCGCAGATGAAGGTCGACATGTTCCCACCGGTGCTCCAGCAGGAATACCGAAAGCTTGCGCCCAACCCCAACGGTTTTCCTGAGCTCGCCCGCAAGCTGATCGCGCTCGAAAAAGAGCCAATGGCGTGGGAGGCCGATGTCAAAGCGATGAAGACACCTGTACTCATCATCGCCGGCGATGCGGATGGATCAACGCTCGAGCACAACGTGGCCTTTTTTCATCTACTCGGCGGCGGCATGATGGGCGACATGGGCAAGCCGCTGGCGTCGTCACGCCTCGCCATTCTGCCGGCCACATCGCACACCGCCGTGATCACTCAGGTGGATCTCCTCCTGCCGATCGTCGATCAGTTTCTGAGGGGCGAGAGTCCCAAGGGTTTTTTCGGCAATTAGAGGGGTCGAAGTGACGAGTTGGGTCGGCCGAGCTTGAATATCTGCCTATGCTCTGGACGGATTTCCGACCGGAGTTGATCGAAACCCGCGAGGCCAGGGTCTTCGTTCGCCGGTCAGGGTCGGGGCCGGCAGTCGTGCTCCTTCATGGTTTCCCCGAGACGCATCTAATGTGGCGCGGGGTCGCGCCGCTGCTTGCCCGAGATTTCACCGTTGTCTGTGCGGACCTGCGCGGTTACGGGGCTAGCGGATGTCCAACATCTGCGCGTGACCACGCGCCTTATAGCAAACGCGCGATGGCGCAGGACGTTGTTGAAGTCATGCGGCATCTCGGATTCCCTCGGTTCTCCATTGTCGGTCACGATCGTGGTGGGCGAGTCGCATATCGCCTGGCTCTGGATCATCCTGAGAGTGTAGATCGATTAGCGGTGCTGGATATTGTTCCGACTGCCGATGTCTGGAGTAGAGCGGACGACCGCTTCGCACTTGGCTACTGGCCGTGGTCGTTGCTCGCTCAACGCGAGCCTCTTCCCGAAAGGCTCATCGCGGCCGCGGCCAACGCAATCGTCGACGACGCTTTTGCCAACTGGGGATCTTCAGCAAGCGCCTTCGATCCAGAAATTCGCGCGGCCTATGCCGCCGCGCTCAGCGATCCCGATCACGCTCACGCGATCTGCGAGGAATATCGTGCGGCCTCTACGCTCGATCGTCAGCACGATGAGGCAGATCGATCAGCCGGACGGCGCATCATGAGCCCGGTTCTTGTTCTCTGGAGTAATCGCGGAGCCCTGAACGATTGGTACAAGAAGGATGGGGGCCCGCTTGCGCTATGGCGCGAGTGGGCGGACAGCGTCGACGGTCACTCCGTTGATGCCGGTCACTTCTTCCCTGAAGAAAGTCCCGATCAGACTGCGGCTGCTCTCGCAAGTTTCCTTATGGTCAGGTAAGTCGCTTGATTCCAGGGCGGTTTTGGATTCACCGCCACGTGTCGATTCGGAAGCACGCTGTTCGTCGTATGGGCAAAGGAGAGTGACCCATGAGAAAGATTATCGTTGGCGCCCAGGTTTCCATGGATGGCGTCATGCAAGCGCCCGGCGGGCCGACCGAGGATCCGACCAAGGGCTTCAAGTTCGGCGGCTGGTCGATGCCCTATTTCGATCAAGCGGCCGGCGAAGAGATCGACCGCCTCTTCGGGGAAAAATTCGATCTGCTGCTCGGCCGCAAAACCTACGAGATTTTCGCCGCGTACTGGCCATACTATAAAGAAGACGCCCCCGCTGGCGGCATCGCCAAACTGTTCAAGCAGATCAAGAAGTACGTGGTTTCGCGCTCAGG
>DATHGO010000340.1:0-11387 GCA_035317585.1 Gemmatimonadaceae bacterium
TTTGGCTCGCGGTACTGGCTCTTTCACATCAAGGACGCTCCGGCTATCGGCGCTGACCATGACGCGGAGCTCGGAAAGGGCATCATCGATTTCAGACGTCTGCTCGCGAGCATCGATCACATCGACGACAAGCACCTGTACGTCGAGCAGGAGTCATATCCGGGCGCACCGCTCGACAGTGCCAAGCGCGATTACAAGTACATCTCTACGCTTGAGTTCTGAGGGACACGGCAAAGGAATAGCGGCGCGGATGATGCTGCATGGTTTTCCAACCCGGAGGTAATCATGAAACAAACTTTGTATGCGTATGCGATCGGCGGTGTCGCTCTGGTGGTCCTGGCAGGGAGTGCTTGTTCCGACAGCTCCTCTCCGTCGGGTGAACCCGGCGCGAACGTTCCAATCATCCGCCTTCGAGCGGAGCCTTACTCATTTGCCTTTTACAGTGGGCTCGACAAGCCGGACCGCATTGTGATCCGCGACCCGGTTACCTGGCAGATCGTATGGAAGAAAGTCTGGTTCGGAGACTCCGAAGTTCCTCCGCCACCAGCCGTCGACTTCTCAAGCGAGATGATTCTTGTCGCGGCACTTGGTTCTCATTCATCGGGCGGTTACGGCATCATCATCGACAGAGCGAACGAGGCCGTTACTGGCGGAATCAATGTGACTATCCGCTCAATTTCACCCCTCAACTGCGTGGTCACGGGGGCGTTCACGCAGCCAGTCGACATTGCACGCCTTCCTATAAGAGCAAGAGTCGAATTCACTGAGCGATCGGAGGTGCACCAATGCCAGTAAATGTGTCGATAACGAGAGTCGACGCTCTTCGGTGCGTGGCTTCGATCGTCGCCAGCGTCCTCCTCGCCGCCTGCGGTGGCGACAATCCAGTTGCGATTTCGATTACCGGAAGCACCAGTCGCACTTTCACCGTTCCCGCGGGGTCTCAGTTCAGTGTAACGCTCCAGACAATCGGACCTGGAGAATATTCGAGTCCTCCGGCTCTTTCGTCGTCCGTGGTACAGTTCCGAGATGTGGCGGACGTGAGCCCATACGTTCCTGCCGGTCCGACACAGCGCTTTCGATTTCTCGCGGCGGGTCCGGGGAGCGCGATCGTCACGTTCACGCACACCGACCGGAATCCCATGGTCGAGGATACCGTTCTGGTCCGCTGATTCCTTGTGGTAGGCAGTCCGCGGGCTCATATGCGGCCCGTTTTCACGAACGCGAGGGTGGCCCCCCAACTCGATCCTGATTGGTGGGCCACCTTTTTATTCGGAATGGAGACAGGTCGAATCGCGACTTCCCCGTTGTGAGAAGCTCCGCCTGCAGCTCGCCGATCGCGCTCGCGAACTTAAATCCGTGCCCCGAGCACGGGCTCGAGATCAACACTTGGGGGTGGAGTGGATGGAAATCGATGATGAAGTCGTGATCCGGTGTGTTTGTGAACAGGCACACGCTGCGCTCACGGACGGGCGCCTCCGCAAGATTCGGTAGCACGGGACGCAACGCTGCGCGCAGCGGCTGCACTTCCGAGTCACTGACGTTGCGCTCGACGCTGTCGGGGTCGCGCACGGTTTCTCCGGAGTGCATCACCGACGCCTTCACTCCTCGAGGAAGTCGCGGGAAGCCGTAACAGATGTGGCCGCTCTTGTATTCGTATGCGTAGATCGGAAAGCGCTCCGCCTCGTACGACTCCCGCGGTCCACCGGGCTCGAGCCAGAATACCGATTGACGCTCGATCGTGAGCGGCAACCGGAGCTCGCTTGTCAGACTGCTGTTCCACGCGCCCGCGGCGAGTAGCAGGCGATTCGCGGTGTACGTCTCGACGCGGGTGCGTACTCGGACTCCTTCACCCTCTGGTGTCCACTCGAGCAGGGGCTCGTCGAAGCGTGCTTCCGCGCCGGCAGCGCGCGCAGCCTCGAGATGCGCTCTATTGCACGCCTCGGGGTCCAGGTAGCCTGCCCGCGGATCGAGCACTGCAACCAGGTGCGGCTCGATTTGAAACGCGGGGAATCGTTCGTGCACTTCCGCCGGAGTCAGGACTTCATGCGGGAGCTCGTGCTCGCGCGCACTCCGCAACGTGCCGGTGACTACCATGCCGTCGGCTGGGCCGATCATGAGTCCACCAGTGATCTTCATCAGCGATGTCCCACTTCTCTCCTCCAGCTCGCGCCACAATTCATGCGCTCGCTGGACAAGCGGGACGTACAGCGGATGCTCGAAGTAGGTCTCGCGAATGATGCGACTATCTCCGTGCGAGGAGCCGAGCTGGTGTCCTTGCGAGAACTGCTCGAGTCCGAGAACACGGAGACCTCGGCGCGCGAGATGGAATAGCGTCGCGCTCCCCATCGCCCCGAGCCCAACTACGATGGCGTCATATTCTTGCGGATGCTTCGAGCGATGCTCACTCTGTAGATGCGCGTCTTTCGCCACGCTGTAACATTCATCCAGCTGATTCCGGGCGTTAGAGCGCTTCTACCTCCGACCTCGCACCCGGCACCTCGCACCTCCTACCTTGCTCTTCTCGCTTTTGCCGTTGGTCGTTCAACTGGAGAAACTCTCCTCACCACGATTCGTACTGTACCTTGATAGAACCATCCAAAATTCAATTTCGAGATCATCATGGATCCTGATGTTGCGAACTTTGCCGTTGTCGCGGTCGTCATCGTTGGTATGGCCGGATCGCTATCCGGAATCGTGATGTGGTTGGTTCGCGGACTGAACAAGAAAGCGCCGGCGCGCGAACTCCCGAACGCATTCCAGTTCGAACAGCGCTTCGACCAGCTGCAGCAGTCAGTCGACGCCATCGCCGTCGAGGTCGAACGAATTGCCGAAGCGCAACGCTTCTCGGCCAAGTTGCTCGCCGAACGGAGCGACACCCCGGCGTTACCGAGATAGCCGTAAGTTCACAACACCCGTCAGCTACCAACCATAATTTCAGGCAGTCAGATGACGAAACTCCGACATCCACGATGAGATTCTCATTCCGACGCTGGCGCCCGCGGCACCTCCTCCTCGCCTGGTCCGCCTATTGGGTCGGACTTGTCATCGTCAAGCTTTGGCCGGCGATCGTCGCGGGGTGGCGTATGTCGCAGCAGGCGGGTTCCCACGGGAGCGCGAACGCCAGCATGACCGACGGGATCCTGAGCGCCAACATCGTCGAAGCCGGACACACAACCTGGGCCGGATCCATCTCCGTGCTCACCCTGGCGTTCCTCGTCGCGGTACCTCCGCTTCTTCTCTGGCTCGCGTGGCTCGCCGACTCCTCTCGCACGAACCATGCGGGTGGGAACGCCGTGAAGAACGAGAAACCAGCGAGCGAGCTCCACGCGGCAGAACCAAGAATCGGGATCGTCGACAACCCCACATCCTCCACTCTGAAGCGCCGAGCGCGCGAGGAATCCTGACCGATGCCCTGCATCATGACTCTGATGGCCCTGGCCGCGCCGCGACTCGTGGTCGCGCTCCTCTGGTTCTTCACCCACTGGTTCCGCGGCGTCTTCGACAACCTCCTGTGGCCTATCATTGGCTTCGTCTTCCTGCCCACGACGCTGCTCTGGTATTCCGCCGTCCATAACTGGTTTGGCGGACATTGGACATTCTGGCCAGTCGCCGGACTCGTAATCGCGCTCATGATCGACCTCGGTCCGGTAAGCGGGCGCCGCATGCCCAGCAAACGCTGACAGTCTCACCGCAGAGGTTGAAATGGTTTACAAAATGAAGCTCGCGTGCTCGCTTCCTGCTGCCCAGTCGTTCGCCTTTACGGCAGCAGTGCTCGCTCTGATTGGCTGCGTCAAAACCGAAGGGACCAGCACCACCGACTCGACCGCCGCCAGCAGTACGCAGACCGTGAGCACTACCGCGTGCGGAACTGACAACGGGGGGATCACCTTACCTAACGGCTTCTGCGCGACTGTGTTTGCCGACACGATCGGCCACGCCAGGCATATCGTCGTTGCCTCCAACGGTGACGTGTACGTCAACACCTGGAGTGGCAAATACTATCAGGGCCCGACGCATCCGGGTGGGTTCCTCGTTGCGCTGCGCGATACCAACAACGATGGGAAGGCCGACATCATCAAGCGATTCGGTCCCGACACGCAGCACAAGAATGGTGGCGGCACTGGTATCGGCATCTACAAGGGAGCGCTCTACGCCGAAGAAGGCGACACGATCACGAAGCAGATCGTTCGCTACGCGATCTCGGCCGACAGCATGACGCCTACTTCGGCCACGTCGGAAACGATCGTTGGTGGACTTCCCGCCAGCGGCGATCATCCGATGCACCCGTTCGCGATCGATGCCAGCGGCAGCATGTACATGGACATCGGCTCGGCGACTAACTCGTGCCAGATCAAGAACCGCACGCTCGAATCGCCGGGCCACAAACCCTGCACTGAACTCCGGACGCGCGCAGGGATCTGGCGTTACGACGCGAACAAAACGAACCAGAAGTTCTCCCCCGCCGAGAGGTACGCGACCGGCATCAGGAACGCGGTGGGGATCGCCCTCGATCCTGGTGGACAGCTCTATTCGACTCAGCACGGACGCGACCAGCTCTTTGACAACTGGCCGAAGCTATACACCGCGGAGCAGGGACAGAATCAGCCCGCCGAGGAGCTGTTGAAAATCGTGCAGGGCGGCGACTATGGTTGGCCAGCTTGCTACTACGACGGGCAGCAGCAGAAGCTCGTTCTCGCACCAGAGTACGGCGGCGACGGCGGCAAAGCTGTCGGAGACTGCGGGACGAAAAGGGGACCGGAGGCGTACTTTCCCGCTCACTGGGCGCCCGACGACCTGCTCTTTTATTCCGGCTCGTCGTTCCCCGCCCACTACAAGGATGGCGCTTTCATCGCGTTTCATGGCTCATGGAACCGCGCGCCCGGGCCGCAAGGGGGATACGACGTGGTGTTCGTTCCCTTCGCGGGAGGAAAACCGGTTGATCCCGCGAAATACGAGATCTTTGCCGATGGCTTCGCCGGCGCCGTAAAGCAGCCGGACCGAGCGGCGCACCGCCCGACTGGCCTTACCCTGGGCCCCGACGGCGCGATCTATATCACTGACGACCAGGGTGGACGAGTCTGGAAGGTCACGTACAAGGGTTCGACGAAATAGCAGATTCCCGCGTAACCCCTCGCGCCTGCCTGTCGTCTAGGTAGTGAGTCAAGCGGCGGCCCATCGTGGCCGCCGCTGCTCGCATACCTGCACAGGAAAATCAAATGAGTACTTCGCTGCGTCCCAATCGTAATGGAGCGCGCGCCCTCGCCGGCGCTTGCTCGATCGTGGCAGCTGTCGTCGGCTGCGGCAGTGGACATCACCTCGCCGAGTATCCTTTTGCCAGCCGGACACTGGCGGTGGTCTACATTGCACCGCCTTCTCCCGTGCTGCTGACGAGCTACTACGATCTCAGCAATTCGCAGAACCCGATCGAAGCCGTCGTAAGAGCCGGCGCCGATGTCGTGCGTGAGCGCGAAGGGCGCCGCGCGAGCGCACGCCTCGACAGCGCCACCGCGCGCATCGACATACCAGCGGTTCTCGCCCAGCGCACGCTCCAGCGCGCCAGCAGATACCTCGGCACACGCCCCATCACGGACGAGAACCAGGCCGACTATTTGATGGAAGTTCGAATGCAGAGATTCGGCATCAATGCCAAGGCCGACGAAGCAGCGTATTTGTTCACCTATGCTGAAGCAGTGTTGATCGATCGTCGCACTGGCCGCGAGATCTGGAACGTGAGCATCCACGGCCGGGACCGCCTGACGCCGTACGTCCAGAGTTCGAGCCCGATCCCTGGATCCGTCATCACCGCAAGCACGCTTGGGAGCGTCAGCGTTGCCGACTTCCAAGGTGCTCTCAATCAGCTGATGGATTACTCGTCGAATCTCATCACCGACGAGCTGCGCTCCGATCTGAGGGGCGTCCGCAACTAGCTCGTTCGCGAACGATCGTTTCTACCTGGTTCTAATAAGTACCAGACGGTTGCACGTGGAGTGAGTGGCCGGGGGATTGCGCCGCCCTACTCACTCCATGCTTCCCTGGATCGCCCATCTCGTCGGCGCCCTGAATTACTGGGGGGTCGCCATCCTCATGGCGATCGAGAACGTCGTCCTGCCCCTTCCCTCAGAGCTGATTATGCCGTTGGCGGGATTTCTGACGGCGAAAGGAAAAATGACCCTTGCCGGCGTCATCGTCACGGGAACGATCGGTTCGGTGCTCGGTGCCCTTCCACTGTACTACGCAGGCCGGGCGTTGGGCGAGGAGCGGCCGGAGCGATGGCTGGAGCGATACGGCCGGTGGACGCTAATTCGCGGCAAGGATCTCGAGCGCGCGACTGCCCGCTTCTCGGGCCACAGTTTCGTCGACGTGACCATCGCCCAGTTGCTGCCGGGAGTGCGTGGATTGATCTCCATACCGGCTGGGGTCGCTCGAATGAACGTCGGCCTATTTCTGCTCGCGAATTTGATCGGCACCCTCGTTTGGTGCGCGGCGCTAGCCGTCGCGGGTAGAATCCTCGGCGCGAACTTTACCAGAATCCACCAGTTCCTCGGGCCAGTCGGCTGGACGATTCTTGGCATCGTGGTCGCAGCGCTCGGGATCTGGGCAATCGTGCGAAAAAGGAAGCGATCACGCTGACAGCGCGGCTGACTGCTCGTCACTTGCCGCCAACCGATGCTGGCCGTACGTTCGAATGGATCGGCACTACGCCGAGGGAAGCCGTCCGTCACATCAAACGGGGGGTTGTATGTTCACTCCGCACCGCACCACCCGCATCGCGATCTGCTGCTGCACAGCGGTCCTCGCCGGATGCGCGAAGAAGGAGAGCGCCTCGGCAGATAGTACGAGCGCAATGGCGTCCTCCACTTCCTCCACCACCACCACCTCCACCACCACGACTCCGGCCCCACTCAACCTGGCCGACGTCGCAGGCAAGTGGAACATGCGATCGGTTCCGTTGAGCGGAGACACATCCGCGACCACCTACGTCTTGACGGCGACCGCGAACACGTCGGGCTGGAGCATGAAATTTCCCGGGCGGGCAACACCGGTACCAGTGAAAGTCAGCGTCGACGGTGACAGCATCATGTTGGCCGCAGGCCCATACTCAAGCGTTCGACGGAAGGGAGTCCAGGTCACGACGTACGGCGTGGCGCGACTTCAGAGTGGAAGCATAGTGGGCAGCACTACGGCACACTATAAAGTGAAGTCGGCGGATTCTGTTCTCGTTCTGAGCACAACGGGCACTCGCGCACAGTAGGAGGAGGAATCGTGTTCAGACCAAAGGGACCAGCGTGTCAGAGCTGTGGAATGCCTCTCAGCAAGGACCCGCGTGGCGGTGGAACCAATGCAGACGGAACTCTCAGCAGCGAGTACTGCAGTCACTGCTATAGCAAGGGAGCATTCACCCAGCCGAACATCACCGTGGAACAAATGACGGCGCTGGTCGAGGGAAAGCTGCGATCGATGCACTTCCCGGGATTCATCGCGCGCCGTTTCGCGAAGGATGTCCCGACGCTCAGACGGTGGAGACAAAAGACCGCGAGCCAGACCTCGGCGCGCGCGTCGGCGAGCGAGCTACAGCCGCGCGCCTGATTCCGCCGGCGGCTTGATCGGGGGCAGTGCCGCCTCGATCTCGCCGCGGTGGGACTCGAGCCAGGGAGGGAGCACGAGGTGCTCTCCGAGCGAGGCTGGATCTTCATCGATGGCGAAGCCCGGTCCGTCGGTGGCGATCTCGAACAGAACCCCGCCCGGCTCGAGAAAATAGACCGACTTGAACCAGAAACGATCGATCACCTCGGTCGGCCGGCGGCGCGCGCGATCGATCCGCTCGCGCATCTCCAGCTCGGTCTTGTCATTGGGTACACGCCACGCGACGTGGTGAACTCCGCCGGTTCCCCACCTGCCGCGATCAGCGTCGGCGATCTCGCGGATCTCGAGGTATCGCCCCGAGCCGCCGCCACCGATCTCGAAACCGAACCAATCGTTTTCCGCTCCAATGTCCACGAATCCGAGGACACCAGTGAGAAAGCTGGAGGTAAGCGCGAGGTCACGCTGCCACAGACGGACCGAGTGCAGTCCGCGGATCTGCTTTTCTACCGGAACCGGGCTTTCTTTCCAGGGAGTGAAGTCGCGGTCGTCACCGGTCTCGTGCAATACGAGAGGGAGTCCGTGCGGATCGGTGAACGGGAGCGCCGATGTGCCGCGTCTGGTCTCAATCTCATCTACGGCGAGATGGTGCTCCGCCAACCGCTCGCCCCAGTAGTCGATGCTGCCGAGCGGAACGGCGAGCGAGACTTCCATCGCCAGCCCTACACCAGGCTTGGCGGGAGGCATTTCCGGCCACGGGAAGAAGGTGATGTCCGTTCCGGGGTGGCCCTCGCCGTCAGCATAGAAGAGATGGTATGTGCCCGGTGAATCCTGGTTGACACTTTTCTTGACGAGGCGCATGCCGAGCACGCCCGAGTAGAAGTCGACGTTGTCTTGTGCGTCGCCAGCGATGCAGGTGACGTGGTGGAGTCCGGTTACGCCCGTCATGAAAGTGTCCGCCAGGTAAACATCCGAATTACTACGTAGCGATACGTACAGCGCTTGCTTCAAAGGCGAAGCATTCTTTGGTCAGTGATACCATCGCTGCCGCACCGAATCGCTCGACCGACAGCAAACAGTACATGAAGATCGATGGAGGCCGCAATGACCGCACCGAAATGGCTCGCAAACTACGACGATGGAGTCCCGTCGACGCTGGAGCCCTATCCAAACCGAAGCCTCACTGAATATCTGCGAGAGGGCGCCAGCCGGTGGCCCGACCGTCCGGCTCTGCTCTTCAAGGGCTCCACGATAACGTACCGGAAGCTCGAAGACGAGAGCAACGCGCTCGGCGCGGCGCTCAGCGAAATGGGGGTGCGGCGTGGCGACCGCGTCGCTATTTGCCTTCCCAACTGTCCGCAGTTTCTGATTGCGGAGTTCGCTGCCTGGAAGGTGGGCGCGATCGTGAGCCCGTTCAATCCGACGTACAGCGAGCGCGAGATGGAGGAGGCCCTGCGCACAACTGGTGCGGAGACGGTGATCGTACTCAACCGCTTCTATGGGAAGGTGAAAAGCGTTCAGTCTCGAACGTCAGTCAAGCGGATCGTCGCCACCAACATCAAGGAGTACCTGCCATGGCTTCTCCGATTTGCCTACACACTGTTCAAGGAGAAAAAGGAGGGCGATCGCATCCGGATAGCCGGAGATGATTTCCGTTTCGCGAGACTGTTGCGCCGATACCGGCGTTCGGCGCCGCCCAGCTCGGCAACGAGCCTGGATGATCCGGCGGTCATTCTCATGAGCGGCGGCACCACCGGTACGCCGAAGGGCGTAGTGGGATCGCACCGGGGAATGGTGGTCGCGGGACATCAGCTTCAGGCCTGGCTCAGTCCCGCCATGAACGAGTGGACGGACACGATCATGCTTCCGCTCCCGTTGTTTCACGTCTATGGGAACACCGGCGTGCAGAGCCTGGCCTTCATCAATCACAATCCGATCGCGCTGATTCCCAACCCACGTGATTTTGGCGATTTGCTGAAAGAGATAAACCAGATCAAGCCCGCTTTCATTTGCACGGTCCCGACGCTGCTCAACGGGATCATGAACCACGCGATGGCGCGCGAAGGCAAAGTGGACTTCACCTCGATCAAGCTGTGCTTCTCCGGCGCCGCGCCGCTCATGGCCGAAACGAAGAAACGATTCGAGGAGCTGACGGGGGGCGTAATAGTAGAAGGCTATTCGCTTACCGAGGCGCAGATGGCCGTCGTCGCAAATCCTGCTCAGGGTAAAAAGAAAATCGGCTCGGTGGGAATGCCGCTGCCAGACGTCCATGTTGAGATACTCGATTCGAGCGACGGCTTCACTCCGATTGCGCCGGGCGAGGTGGGCGAGATCGTTATCAGCGCCCCGCAGCTCATGCGCGGCTACTGGCAAAAGCCCGACGAGACCAATGAGATGCTTCGCACGAATGACCGTGGCGAGCGCCGGTTGTACACGGGCGATCTCGGATACCTCGACGAAGACGGATACCTCTTCATCGTCGATCGCAAAAAAGATCTGATCAAGACCTGCGGCTTCCAGGTGTGGCCGCGCGAGATCGAAGAAGTCATCTCGACCCACCCGGCGGTAGCGGAGGTCGGAGTCGTGGGCGTGCCGGACGACATGCGCGGCGAGATCGTGAAGGCGTGGGTCGTCCTGCGAGCGGATTGCGCGCTGAGCCCTTCCGATCTAAAGGTGTACTGCCGCGACCGGCTGGCGCCTTACAAGATCCCGGCGAAGTACGAGTTCGTAGCCGACCTGCCGAAGACCCAGATCGGAAAAGTTCTCTACCGCGTGCTTCGAGAGAAAGAAGACAGGAGCGAGGAAGTCGCCGACACCGCTGCGGTCGGGGCCGCTGGGTAACTTCTGAGTAGCGCTAGCGCGGCTCGGCGCCCTGTCCCTTGTAAATCACTCCGCCCTTCATCACGAAGCTGACTCGCTCGGTGACGTGAATATCGGCGAGTGGATCGCCGGGAACTGCAACGACATCGGCGAGCTTTCCCGGCGCGAGCGAGCCGACGCGGGCGTCCCAACCGAGCAGCTTCGCCCCGTTCAAAGTGCCGGCGTTCAGCGCCGCCATCGGTGTCATCCCACCCCACTCGACCATCAAACCAAACTCACGCGCGTTCGTACCGTGCGGAATTACTCCAGCGTCGGTTCCGAGCGCGATCTGAACGTGGTTCGCCACCGCGATACGGGTTGCTTTCCTCACGGCCGCTCCCGCCGCCAGAGCCTTCTCGGCGCGGAGACCCTTGAGCACTCCGTTCTTGGCAAAGCCCTCCACCGCCTGGCCAGCCATGATCGTCGGAACGAGAAATGTGCCGTGCTGCGCCATCATCCGCGCACCTTCTTCGTCGAGGAAAGAACCGTGCTCGATCGAAGAGACTCCAGCGCGGACGGCGAGCTTGATTCCTTCCGTACCGTGGGCGTGGGCCGCGACTTTTCGCCCCAGCTTGGTTGCCTCATCCACGAGCGCCTTCATCTCCTCGTAGGTGTACTGGGTTGCCCCGACGGCATCACCTTCCGAGAGGACACCACCCGTTGCGCACATCTTGATCACGTCGGCGCCCGATTTTACCTGGTACCGCACAGCGGCGCGTATCTGTTCCGGTCCATCCGCGACTCCGTCGGCCGGGCCGTACTGAATCAAACCAGGCCGGAAGCCATTTTCGTCGCAGTGACCGCCGGTAATTCCGATCAAGTTGCCGGCGTTCTCCATCCTCGGCCCCGGCACGCGCCCGTCAGTAATCGCTTGACGGAGAGCCATGTCATCGAAGTTCCGCGTGCCCACAACACGTACTGTGGTGAATCCCGCCATCAGCGTGCTG
>DATHGO010000341.1:0-3075 GCA_035317585.1 Gemmatimonadaceae bacterium
GACGGATCGACAGGCCAGGAGAGCGACGGGCACGACTGGAATAATCTCCTCACCCGCTGGGGATTGCTCGAGCACGACACCGCGATCGCGCGGTGGATGCGCGCGATCGCGTGGCTGGTGTGCGTTACGAGCATCATCGTCGCAGTCTGGAGCGAGCTACAACGACCGCGCGAGCAACCTGCCGAGGCTCTGGAGGCTTGATGTTACGTGCTTACAGATTCGGTTCCGCTGTCGCGATTGTGATGGAGCGAGTTTGACCTAGGTCGTGAGTGAGGGCTGGCGCTCGGCCGCTCCCCGCTTCGGCAGCACCCAGTTTCGCCGCGGGAAGTGGCACGTGTAGCCATTCGGGATCCGCTCCAGGTAATCCTGATGCTCCGGTTCGGCTTCCCAGAACGGACCGGCAGGTGTCACCTCGGTTACCACCTTGCCCGGCCAGAGGCCGGAGGCCTCGACATCGGCGATCGTGTCTTCCGCAATTCGCTTCTGCTCGTCGGTCGTATAGAAAATCGCCGACCGGTAGCTCGTCCCAACGTCGTTGCCCTGACGATTGCGGGTAGTCGGGTCGTGAATCTGGAAGAAAAACTCGAGCAGCGTTCGATAGCTGATCTTCTCCGGATCGAAGATGATCTCGATGGCTTCGGCGTGCGTCCCGTGCTTGCGGTAAGTCGCATTGGGAACGTCGCCCCCCGTATAGCCGACCCGGGTCGAGATGACGCCCGGGTATTTGCGAATTAGATCCTGCATTCCCCAAAAGCATCCGCCGGCGAGCACCGCGCGTTCCGTCGATGATGTCATTGCGTCCTCCTTCTCCTTTGGCCTGCGTCTTCGGCGCTAGTGTGAGGTCCTTCCATCTTACGCATAAACAGGATCTGGCTGAAAGGCCGATCCTGGACGACCCTTACCGAATCTAAGGGTCCGCCACCAGCGGAGGCGGCGGAGGGTTCAGCTTCGCCGTTCCAGTAAGGCAAGCTGAGGTTTTCAGTTTTTGTCTGCCCAGCGTACATACGGAGTGAAACCCGAATCGCCAGGAGATGACAATGACTCTCGCAAAGATTGGGAAAACCGCGGTCGCCTTGTTACTGGTTGCTGCCTCCAGCACGAGCGCGCAGGCATCTCGCTCAGGAAAACTCGCCGGCAAATCGTCAGCCGCCAAACCGACGATCGTGCTCGTGCACGGCGCCTTTGCTGATGCGAGCAGTTTCCAGTACCTGATCCCTCTGCTGCAGAACGACGGTTATAACGTCGTCGCGGTTCAGAACCCTCTCTCGTCCCTCCCGGACGACATCGCCACCACCAAACGCCTCATCGACGCGCAAAAGGGACCGGTGGTGGTGGTTGGTCATTCGTACGGTGGCGTTGTGATCAGCGGCGCTGCGTCAGGAAATCCGAACGTTAAGGCGTTGGTCTACCTCGCGGCGTTCGCCCCCGAAGCCAACGAGCCCATCGGGCCGCTTAACGACAAGTACCCGACTAAGCTCGGCAAAGCGCTCAGGCCGGACGCTGCCGGCTTCCTCTACATCGCGTGCGATCAAGTCCACGATATCTTCGCTGCCGACCTGCCTGAAAGTGCAGCAAAAGTCGTTTGTGCCACGCAGAAGCCGGTTCACAATTCGGTATTCGGCGCGACGATCGCTTCGCCCGCGTGGAAGACGATTCCGTCGTGGTACCTGGTATCGCGGCAGGATCATGCGCTGAATCCCGACCTCGAGCGTTTCTATGCGAAGCGCATGGGCGCCAAGACAAGTGAAATCAACGCCAGTCACGTCGCGTTCATCTCGCATCCGAAGGTTGTGGCTCGGTTGATCGAGCAGGCAGCGACGGCCACCGCGAAGTAGTCTGAGTAAGCGGACGGGCTTTCAGTTTTTGCATCGCGAGCGTATTGGGTTCTGATGCCCAATGCGCTCGCGAAACAAACCCCCATTCATTCCGGATACGGCGCAACGACGACGGCGCGCGAGGTGCTCGGCGATCGCCGCCTCGATGGCATAACCGCCGTGGTGACAGGCGGCTATACTGGCGTCGGGCTGGAAACGACGCGCGCTCTCGCGGAAGCGGGCGCGACGGTGGTCGTTCCCGCGCGAACGCCCGACAAAGCGCGCGCAGCATTGGCCGGCATGGATCGGGTGGAGGTGGAAAGTCTCGACCTGTTCATTCCCGAATCAATCGACGCGTTCGCGACGCGCTTCCTCAAGTCGGGCCGCCGCCTCAATATTCTAATCAACAACGCTGGGATCATGGCGCCGCCGCTGGCGAGAGACGCCCGCGGCATCGAGTCCCAGCTCGCCACCAACCACCTCGGCCACTTCCAGCTCACGGCGCGACTGTGGCCGGCGCTGCAAAAAGCGCGCGGTGCGCGCGTGGTTGCGCTGTCGTCGCGGGGTCACGCGCGTGCTGCGTTCGACTTTGACGATCCAAATTTCGAGCGGCGTCCTTATGACAAATGGATCGCCTACGGTCAATCGAAAACCGCAATCGCGCTGTTCGCGCTTGCTCTCGATTCGCGTGGCGAGCCGAATCAAGTGCGCGCATTCTCGGTTCACCCCGGTGCCATAGTCACCGAGCTGATGCGGTCCATGTCGGAAGACGAGATTCGGACCGCCGTCACCGCCGCGGAGGGGATCGAACCGCTCAAGTCCACCGAGCAGGGCGCGGCGACCAGCATCTGGTGCGCGACGAGCCCGCAGCTCGACTGGATGGGCGGTGTCTACTGCGAGGACTGCGACATTGCCGAAGCAGTTCCCGCTGATTTTCCCAGGCCGCGCGGTGTCAGGCCGTGGGCGAGCGATCCCGTTCTCGCCGAGCGTCTGTGGATCAAGAGCGAGGAATGGGCTGGCGTCGCTCTGGAATGAACTGAGCCCTCGCCAGGAAATCCCGGTGAGACGTTGGTTACTCCGCAGCCACCATCGCTGACGCGACGGCAGTGTTGTCCAGTTTCGGCTGTGAAGGGAATGTCAACCGGCGACTGAATTCGCGGCGCAGCAACAGCATGCTGAGCGCAAGCTGAACGAGCACCGCGCCAACCGAGAGGTACCATATCCAGGTCAGCTGAAACCCCGCCGTGCGCGAAAGCAGGAT
>DATHGO010000342.1:0-6696 GCA_035317585.1 Gemmatimonadaceae bacterium
GTTCTGCGCCGCCTCAAAGTGCCGGCGAAGATGCACAAGAGCGTTCTCGACGCGTTTGCGCGCTGGCGCTTCCGCGGCGAGCCAATGGGTCACCGGTACCAGAAGTTCTACGACGGCTATCGACAGACGATTGCCGACCGAAATGTCGCCGACTTCGACACCCTCGTTCTCAAGACGGCGGAGCTTCTCAGAATCGAGGCCGTGGCGGCCGAAGTGCGGGGACGCTGGGACGCCGTCCTCGTCGACGAATTCCAGGATCTGAATCCGATCCAGTACGCCGTCATCCGTGAGCTGGCTCGGGACCATCGTCACGTCTTCGTGGTCGGTGACGACGAACAGTCCGTCTACTCGTGGACCGGCGCCGACCCCAAGGTATTTCTCGATTTCAGGAGGGACTTCGGCATCGCGCCCGGTGATGTGGTCCACCTTCAGGACAACCGCCGCTGCCCGCCCGCGGTGCTCGACCTCGCCCGGCGTTTGATCGCCATGAACGAGTCGATCTTTGAGGACCGCGCGCCGCAGCGCACCACGCACGAGTCATCATTTGCCGTTGCGGCGCTCAATTTCGCGGACGCAGACCGCGAGACGAGCTGGATCATCGATGATCTGCGGCACGATCGCGCGGCACACGATGGACAACTGGGATGGGGCGACGTGGCACTCCTGTACCGGACGCACAAGATCGGCAGCGCCCTCGAAATCGCCTTCCTGAACGCCGGCATTCCCTGCCGTCTCGCGCAGGGACGCGCGCTCGCGGACGACAAGGTCGTGGCCTACGTTCTCGCCGCGTTGCGGGTGATCGCCAACCCGCACGACGAGATCCAGCAGGAGCTGTTCTATCAGACCGTCCTACCCGACGCGCTGTTCGACAGCGCCCGCGCGTGGGCGGAGGAGACAGGGCGCAGCCTCGTCGAGCAGCTGGTGCACATGGCTCGCACGCTTCCGCGCGAGCACGGGGACGCCAAGAAAATCTGGCGGGGCTATTACGCCCTGCAAAACCTCGATGCGCTGGCGAAGAGCCACACCTCCCTGAGATCGCTGGTCGACGACATTCTGTCGGAGAAGGTCGGCACTTACCGCACGGTTCTCGAGGAGCACCAGGACGAGCTGAGCGACCCGGCGACTCATGAAGAAGTGGTCGCCCTCGCCGAACGCGTTCAGCGCACGATCGACGAGGGGCGATCCGTCTGGATTCCGCGTTCGGGCGGCGCTGAGATCGCTGCCAAGAAAATGCTGATGGAGATGGGCGTGCGTTCGGTCGCTCTGGGCGGAGCGCCGAGCGCCAACGCCCTGCGTATTAGCCCCCAGAATCTTCCATCGCTCGGATTCGGTCTTGGACTTTTCAAGACAGCCCAGCTCGTGCGCACCCGATCTTTCGCCAGCACCTTTCGCGACTTTACGGCCGTGGATCTCGAGACTACCGGCAAGGACGTCGAGTCCGCGGAGATCGTGGAGATCGCCGCGGTGCGCGTGCGCGACGGCAAAGTGGTGGACGAGTACCAGACGCGGGTGAAGCCGCGGGTGCCGATCACTTTCGGTGCGCAGGCGACGCACGGGATCTCCGAGGAAGATGTAGCGGACTCACCGTACTTTGAGACGATGTGGCCCGAGTTCCGTGCCTTCTGCGGCTCGGATATTCTCGTCGCGCATAACGGCTACACGTTCGACTTTCCGATCCTGCGACGAATGGCGGCAAAGCTTCAGGGCGGAACGGACTTTTCGACGTACGACACGCTACCCCTCGCCCGAACGTTGCACGCCACCAGCCGGCGGCTCGAACACCTCGCGAAACGCTATGGCATCGCCACCGGCAAGTCGCACCGCGCGCTCGACGACTGCCTCACCCTCGCGAAACTGTTTCCGCTGCTCAGCGAGACGAGACTCGAGTACGCCCGCAAGACCGCGCTCGTGAATCTCCTCGATCAGCTCGGAATCGCGCTGGCTCTCAGCGATCGCGATTCAATGTGTGACGAAGCGCGGAAAATCTTCGAGTTCGTTCCCGCCTACTCGCTCGGGCGACACAGCGACTGTCTCGATCGTTATGCCTCGGAGCGTGAGCTGTGCGGAGATGCGTCCCTCCCGACCGTCGACGATTTGATTGCGCTCCTCGGCGGCCATCAACTAATGCAGCGGCTGCGCTCCGAGCGCTCGGCCGAGAAACGATATCCGGAAACGATGGGAAGATTGCGCCGACTGATCGAAGCGTGCGCGAACGACGAGCTCGCCGAGCAGATATGCACGTTTCTCGAGCGAGCTGTTCTGTCCAGATACGATGGAGCCGAGACGGACAAGAGTCGAGTCAATCTGCTGACCATGCACTCCACCAAGGGGCTCGAGTTCTCGCGCGTGTACATCGTGGGGGTGGAGGACGAGCAGCTCATCCCGACGCCGCGAAATGGAGTGCTCGGAAAACTGGATCTGGAAGAGGCGCGTCGGCTTCTTTACGTCGGAATGACGCGCACGAAGGATCGCCTGGTGATGACCCGCGTTAAATCGAGAGGCGAGAAATCGACGGGCGGACATCGTTTTCTCGACGAGATGCGCCTCAAATTGAGCGGCCAGGTCTAGCGCGCCGAGTACCTAACGCTGTGGCGAGCGGGTGACTCTCCAAATGGTATTGCCAACGTCGTCCGCCACGAGGAGCGCGCCCTCCTTGTCGATCGCGACGCCGACCGGGCGCCCCATCGCGTCTCCATTCTCCCGAATGAAGCCGGTCAACACGTCGATCGGCTTTCCACTGGGCACCCCGTGCTCGAACGGGACGAAGATCACCCTGTAGCCGCTGAAGGGTTTGCGATTCCAGGACCCGTGCTGCCCGACGAACATGCCGCTCATAAATCGCGGGGGCAGCGCTCTTCCCCCTGACCAGGTCAGACCAAGCGATGCAGTATGTGACCCGAGAGCGTAGTCGGGGACGATGGCGCGATCGACGAGGCCCGGACGCTGCGGCTCGACGCGGTAATCCACGTGCTGGCCGTAGTAGCTGTATGGCCAGCCGTAGAACGCACCGTCGCGCACCGAGGTCATGTAATCGGGGACGAGGTCGCTTCCCAGCTCATCCCGTTCGTTCACCGATGCCCAC
This sequence comes from Gemmatimonadaceae bacterium, assembly GCA_035317585.1. GTDB lineage: Bacteria > Gemmatimonadota > Gemmatimonadetes > Gemmatimonadales > Gemmatimonadaceae > UBA4720. Next base: position 3,083 of record DATHGO010000342.1, read on the forward strand.
AGCCTCCCGCTCTCGGGTTCCCACGCGAGCCCTACCGGATTCCGCAGGCCGGTTGCGAATACACGGTGTCTACCCGTTGCCCGATCGACTTCCCAAATCGCCGCGCGGTCGGTCTCGTGAAGGACTCCGTGTTCCATCGCGTTGCTGTTGGAGCCGACCGACGCGTAAAGCTTCGACCCGTCCGGACTGGCAATCACGTTTTTCGTCCAGTGATGGTTGATTCGGCCCGCCGGGAGATCGGCCAGCTTGACTCCCGGAGCGACGATGTTCGTCACACCACGGGTGTAGGGAAAGCGCACGATCGCGTCACTGTTCGCGACATAAAGCGAGTCGCCCACCAGCGCCATTCCGAACGGCGAATAGAGCCCCGACAGAAATACGGATCGCGTGTCCGCAATCCCGTCCCCGTTGCTGTCGCGCAGCAGAATGATGCGATTCGGGCTCGGCACGCCGCCGCCGGACTTCGCCTGAAAAATTTTGAAGAAGAGTCCCTTGATCCCTTTGTTGTCGTCCGGTCTCTTCGGGGCATTCGTCTCAGCGACGAGCACGTCGCCATTCGGCAGCACGTAGAGCCAGCGGGGATGGTCGAGGCCGCGAGCGAACGCGCGAACCATGAGCCCGTCGGCCGCGATCGGCGTGGCGTCGTCTGTCCACGACTTCGCCTTCACAATGCCCATGATGGGAATCAGTGACTCTTTGGGCCGCGGAATGACCGGGTGGACGCCCATTTCGGCGGAAACCGGTACGCGTGCCGGCGACCCGCAGGCGGCCGAAAGTGCCGCAACGCCAAGCAAATAGGTCCGGAGGAAGCCGTGTCCCATATGTTTTGGGGAGCGCAAGAATCACGCGAGTCACGAGCCGATGATAAGTTTGAAATAATGTCTGAGCGCGAACGGCAACCAACGGGCGGTGAGTGGCGTGTCCCAGTGGGCGGTGAGGAAACCTCAGCGGTTTTCGAGCCGGCGATTGAGGCGGAGCAGGGGATAGTTTTCGTTTTTGCCCACGGCGCCGGCGGCAACATGAACGATCGCGGAGTCCTCCAGACCGCGAACGCGCTGCGAGCCCGAGGAATCGGAGTCATCCGCTTCAACTTCCTCTACAAGGAAAAGAAGTCCGGGCGCCCTGATCCGATGCCGCGACTCAAGGAGTGTCTCTCGGCCGTCATCGCACGCACCCGCGAGGAGGTGAAGCCGAGGACGCTCATCATCGGCGGCCGCTCGATGGGCGGCCGCGCCGCCTCGATGCTCGCCGCGGAGGGATTTGAGTGCGACGGGCTGCTGCTACTGGCGTATCCGCTGCATCCGCCGGGTAGACCTGATCAATTGCGTGATGCGCATCTGCCCGCCATCAAAGTTCCCGTGATCTGCTTCAACGGCACGCGCGACCCCTTCTGCACACCGAGCCTGATGGAGGAAGTATTGAAGCGGGTGACGACCGACTGGGAGATGCATTGGGTCGAGGGCGCCGATCACAGCTTTCACGTCCTCAAGTCGTCCGGCAAGACGGACGCTCAGGTGCTCGCGGAAATCGGTGACGCGGCTCAGGCGTGGACGACGCGGATAAGCGCCCAGGCCTCGGGGCCAAGGGCCAGGTAGCGGGACATTCTACGGACACTTGACGTGTCCCGAGCCAGATGTTATTTAACCTACAGGTTACTTAACCGTATAGTTTATTACCGATGCCAGCCGACCGCCTTTCCACTGTCTTGAGCGCGCTCTCCGACCCCACCCGACGGGCGATAATTGCCCGGCTCGCCGTGAGTGGAGAGACATCCGTCACCGCCCTCGCCAAGCCATTCCGGATGAGCCTCCCCGCCGTCTCCAAGCACTTGAGGGTGCTGGAGGGTGCTGGCCTCATCTCACGCGGCCGCGATGCGCAGTGGCGGCCCGCGCGTCTCGAGGCCAAACCGCTCAAAGAAGTATCCGATTGGGTCGAGCGGTACCGATCTTTCTGGGAAAAACGCTTTGATCGCCTGGACAACTATTTACAGGAACTGCAAAAGGAGAAGCACAATGCCCGCCTCAAACACAGCAAATAAGCGCCCCGCCGCACCGGCGGAACAAACACTGGTCATCAAGCGCACCTTCGATGCGCCGCGCGATCTCCTTTGGAAGGTGTGGTCCGATCCAGTTCAAGCGAAGAACTGGTGGGGACCCGAGGGCTTTACCGCACCCGTTGTCGAGCTGGACGTGCGTCCCGGCGGAAAATGGCGGGCGATGATGCGTTCGCCCGACGGCAAGGAGCTATGGCAGCACGGCGTTTATCGCGAGATCATTCCGCCCGAGAAGATCTCCTTCACTTTTATCTGGGACGAGCACCCGGAACACGAAATGCTGATCACCATCACCTTCGCGGCGCGCGGGAACAAGACGGACATGGTCTTCCGCCAGGGCGTGTTCACGTCGGTCGAAGACCGCAACGGACACGAGGGCGGCTGGAACCAGAGCTTCGATCGCTTTGCCGCATATCTGAAAACCGTCGGAGGACGTACGAATGCTCGCTGACAACGAAGCCGTAGCAACGGTCGCGGTGAAAGACCTCAAGGCCGCGAAGAAATTCTACGGCGATACACTCGGCCTCAAGCTGACGCCGGTCCCGGAACCGGAAGTGCTCAACTACAAGAGCGGAAGCTCGACTGTTCTCGTTTACAAGTCACAGTTCGCCGGGAGCAACAAGGCGACTTCTGTGACATGGATCGTTGACGACGTCGAGGGCACGGTGAAGGATCTCAAGGCCAAGGGGGTTGCTTTCGAGCACTATGACTTTCCCGGAATGATCCGAAAGGGAGACGTGCATATCGCGGGAAAATCGAAAGCCGCGTGGTTCAAGGATCCGGACGGCAACATCCTCGCGGTGGTAAGCGGCTGAGTTTCCGGGGCGGCACGACCCGGGACTACGCGAACCCGTGTAGCGCTGCCGTGTCGTAACTAAGACGTTGTCGCGAGAGAGTTTAGGTGTGTCAAAAAAGAACGGGGCACCGCGTGTCGATTTCGCGGTGCCCCGTTCGACGTGTAAGTAGAGAGCAGGACGACCCGCTGGAATGGCGCGGGCACCCGCTCAGAATCCGAAACGAGAGGAGACGACAATGCGGTTCATGGTGATAGTGAAGGGCAACAAGGAGTCGGAAGCAGGCGGCCTCCCCGACGAGAAACTCCTTGCCGACATGGGGAAGTTCAACGAAGAGCTGGTGAAGGCAGGAGTGCTCCTCGCGGCTGAGGGTCTGCAGCCGAGCTCCAAGGGCGCTCGCGTGAGATTCTCGGGAAACAACCGGACCGTGATCGACGGGCCGTTCTCAGAGACGAAAGAGCTCGTCGCGGGCTTCTGGCTGTTCCAGGTGAAATCGCTGGAAGAGGCAATCGAGTGGGTCAAGCGCTCTCCGAATCCGTTCCCGAAGGGGGAATCGGAGATCGAGATTCGTCAGGTGTTCGAAGCGGACGACTTTGGTCCCGAGTTCACCCCCGAGTTGAGGGAGCAGGAAGAGCGGGTTGGCAGGCAGATGGCCGCGAACGCGAAGAAGAAGTAGAACGTTCCAATCCCGATTCAAAACCATAAGGAGCGACAATGCGATTCATGACTCTATACAAGCCTGGCACTGAGAACGACATGCCGACCGA
>DATHGO010000343.1:0-5508 GCA_035317585.1 Gemmatimonadaceae bacterium
CTACAGCAATCTCTTCGGCTCGGGTCTCTCAGCTTCCTCGGCCGCGGCCCGTCTCCGCTCGAGCTCCGCCGCGGTAAGGCGCGTCTGCGTATCCGTGTCGAGCGTCTGCTGCGTCTCCGAAGTGATGTCGCGCGTCGCCTCGTTGATGTTCTTCCTGAATTCCTTGATTCCCTTTCCCATCGAGCCCGCGATCTCGGGGATCCGCTTCGCGCCGAACAGAAGCAGGACCACCACCATGATTATCAACAGCTCCGGGAACCCCAGATTGCCGAACATAGAAGACTCCTAGAAAAGCGAACGAGCTATGAGGTACGCCACAACTACACCCAAGAGGCTCAAAAGTGACACGTCCAGCGCGATTGGGCCAAGGGCAAACTTGAGTATAATCAAATCCACGGGCAACGGCCCGATGGCGGGCGTCACTCCCGTGGTAAAGAATTCCTTGGCCGCGCCAGGCGGCAGGAACCTGCGTCCCACCTGTGTCAACAGTCCGCCCACGACAAAGCCTGAAGCCAGCACGAGCGTGTGGAACAGTGACCCGCGCCTGCTATGACCCCGCGGTGGCGGCATTATGAGTGTCTCTCCATGACATATGAAATTGACGCCGTCAGCGACCGGCGCGCTACCGTATCGGGCAAATCCGCGAGCGCATCGTGAGCTCGCTCGGCGAATTCATCACCCCGCGCCCGCGCGTATTCGAACCCGCCGTTCTCATCGACGATCCGAACGACTGAAGCAATGTCGTCGTCGGTCACCGTCTCATTATCGAACAGCCGTTCGACTTTCTGGCGCGACGACGGAGACATCTCGCGGAGCGCGTGGATGAGGGGGAGCGTCACCTTGTGCTCGCGCAGGTCGAGACCGGACGGCTTGCCGGTGGTTTCCATCTGCTCGCGGTAATCGAGGAGGTCGTCCGCGATCTGGAACGCCATTCCAAGATTCTCCCCGAACGTCCCGAGCGCGACGCCGTACTTTCGCGCGCCGGAAAGCGCTCCCAGCTCGCACGCCGTTCGCATCAGCGAGGCGGTCTTGGAACGAATGAGATCGTAATATTCGCGCTCGGTAAAGCGAAGCGGCTCCGTGACCGCGAGCTGCCGCATCTCGCCGAGCGTCATCTCGGTTGACGCCCGCGTCAGCGCCTGGAGTGCTTCGAGATCGCCCAGCTCCACGAGGTGCGTGAGCGCCGTGGAGTAGAGAAAGTCTCCCATGATCACGGAGATCTGATGGCTGAAGAGAGCGTTGACGGTCGGCATTCCGCGGCGCAGCGCCGAGTGATCGACGGCGTCGTCATGAACGAGGGTCGCGAGGTGAATCAGCTCCAGCGCCGCGGCGAGAGTCACGGCCTGCTCTTCGGGCTCTTCAGCGACCTCGCTCGAGAGGAGAAGAATGGTTGGACGGAACAACTTGCCGCGCATGGCGAGGAGGTGGGCACTCACCTGTCCGACCAGCGGCAGATCGCTGGAGACTATGCGCGCCATCGCTCGCGACACATCGTCGAGCTTGTCGCGTACGGGAAGTTGAATCGCCTGGAGCGTGACTCCACGCGGCATCGTCATGTTCGTTCCGCGTGTGTCGGGGGCCGCAGCCGATCTCATTTCGTGGCAGCCTTGGTCATCTGCTTGAGTCGCTTGCTCACATCCCGGAAATCGATGTCGATCGCAAACACACGCTGGTAGTACGCGGCGGCATCGCGGGCCTTCTTGCTCCCTTCGGACGCGAAGCCGAGGAGGTAGAGCACGCCGATGAGATCCTCGTCCTCCATGCCGGGCTCGCGCAACGCACGCCCGAGCACGGTGATCGCCACATCGTGCTCGTTGCGCTCGATGAAGCACTGGCCGAGCGCCTCGTAGGCGCGGATTCGCTGTGTCGTTCCGCGCAGCGCTTTCTGAAATTGGAAAACCGCCTCGTCGATGAGGCCCATCTCCTTGTACGCTACGCCAAGATCGTAGTGGCTGTCGAAATCCTCGTCGTCCACGTTGGCCGCGATGCCCGCCTTGAACTTCTCGAGCATGTCGGTGAAGTCGGCCTGCTCGCCTTCTGCGCGCGTCGGATCTTCCGCGGCGACCATGCGCGTCGAACGCGGACCCGAATCTTCGCGGAGCCAGTCAGCCATGTCGACGAAATTGTCGTCTGCCCGCTGTGGCGCGTTCTCCTTTGGAGTTGCGGCGCGCGGGACTTCCGTCTGCGGCGTGGCTTGCCGCGGCGAAGCCCGGGGCGACGGCGCTTTGGGCTTCGCGGCGCGGCGCATGAAAGGATTGACCGGCTGACGCTGGGACGGTGCCTCCTCGCGGTGCGGAGTCGGCTCCTTTTTGGGTTTCGGACGCGTCATTCGGAGCTGTTCCACGAGCTTCGGCCTGGTCGGCTTTTGTGCCGGGCGCTCTTCCTCTTCCTCCGGCTTCTCCTCCTCTACCTCCTCCTCTTCGACCTCCTCATCTTGCCGGGCGACCGGCGGGGCTGCTTTCCTTGCCGGAGGTTTGTGCGCGCTTTTCGCGACTGGCGTGGGCTCAGGCTTCTCCCCGTTCTCCACTTCTGCGACGTCGAGCTCGACGTTTTCGATTTCCGGGATCTCATCCGCAACCGGCTCGTGCGACCGGTTGGCCTCGGCCGGCTGTGCCTGCTCGTGCGACGGATCGTGGACGAAGAAGCGATGGTCTTCCAGAACATTCAGTCCGGCGAGCGGGTCTTCGTCGATGAGGGGCTCGCCGAGTCCGGGCTCACCGATTCCTAGTCCGCTCCCTTCTTCCAGGTCGGACCCCGACGAAATCAGCCCCTCGACCGCCGAGGGTGCTGGTGGGGGCGCCTCGGGGTCTATCACGAACTGCGAGGGATCGGCCTGGGATTCCAGCCCTTCGAGCGGTGAAACATCGACTTCACTAAGTGAAAGATCGAACGCCGGCTCGATATCGCTTGACGAAGGACTCCGCTCGAGGCCCGGAATCGACTCCGGGTCGAAGTCCAGAGTGGGCAGCGCCTCCGGTGTATTCAGCTCGAGATCCGGCAAAGGCTCGATGTCCGGCAGCTGCTCAAATTCTGGAGACGGCTGCACGTGCGGGGGTGTCCGCGGGCGCGTTGGCGCCTGGGGCGCGAGGGCCGTTCTCTCGAACCCTTCGATCTTGGGTCGTGGCTTTTGCGGCGAGCCACCGACATCCAGGAATACGAGACCGCCCGCATCTCCCTTGACGGGCGTCTTCGACCGGCGAGGCTCCACGTTCGGATCCAGGGTGCGGATTCGCTGAACAGTGGCTGCCGCCTCGGACGCGCGCCCTTCAGCGTCGAGCGATTCGTGGAGTATCTGCAATTGCTCGATCGCCTCAGCGTTCTTCCCGGCCTTGGCGAGCTGGTCGGCGAGCATCAGCCGGATGTCGTCCTGTCCGGGGCAAAGATCCGCGAACTCCTGGAGCGCCTTGAAGGCGTCGGTGTCCCTCCCGGCCCGATGCATCCGGTCGGCGTACTCGAGGAAATTCTTCTTCGCGTCGCTGTTGAAGCCCTTCTTTGCCGAGATCTTACCGAGCTTGTAGTAGATCTGATGGCGCGCCGGAGCGTGGCGGAGAATCTTGTTGCAGAGCGCGATGGCGTTGTTGAGGTAGCCACCCTCAGTGTAAAGATCCACCGCTTGCTCGTAATAATTGACGGCCTGGTCGGTCTTGTTCAGGCGCAAATTGAGGTCGCCGACCCGGTTGTAGACGGTCACATCGCGGTCGTCGTTCCCCGAAGATTGCTCGATGATCTGCAAGTAGACCTCGAGTGCCCGATCGAACTGCTTTTTCTGCTCGAATTCGGCAGCCTTTTTTTTCAGCTTGTCGATGTTTGACATTAAGGGCGGCCGGGCAAAGTGGCTTACCCGGTAGGCACTACCTCCGGGGGTCGAGCGTTCAACTTACTTCCGGCTTCATAGGGGTGACAAGGCGCGCCGGCCTGCCACGACCCGACACAAAGACGTGCGCCGTACCAGTATGGCAACTCTCGCACGTCGGCGATTGCGAAGAGCGCAAGATCGGCGGCGAACCCCGGAGCGATTTGACCGGTTTCTCCCGCGAGCCGCACCGCGGCAGCACCATTTACCGTCGCGGACACGAGGACCTCCGCGAGGCTCATGCGTAGCTGACTGACCCCGAGTGTGAGCATCAGGGGAAAGTTAACCGTTGGAGAGGTCCCGGGGTTGAAATCGGTGGCGAGAGCGACCGCCGCTCCAGCGTCGATCAGGGCGCGCGCCGGTGCCTGTTTCGCCTTCCCGAGGAACAACATGGTGCCAGGCAGAAGCGTCGCGACTGTGTCCGACTTCGCCAGCGCCTGGATTCCGCTCTCGGAGATTGCGGCGAGATGGTCCGCCGAGGCCGCGTTGAGAGACGCGGCGAGCTCCGCTCCGCCGTATGGCTTGAGCTCGTCAGCATGGATCTTGATGCCAAGTCCGGCTTGGCGCGAGGCCTCGAGAATTCGGCGCGTCTCGTCTATCGTGAACACGCCAGGCTCGCAAAACGCGTCGGCAAAATGCGCGATGCCCTGCTCGACGACCTTGGGCAGAAGCGTGTCGATCAGAAGCTCGACGAACTCGGCGCGCCGCTGTTCACTGGCGCGGTACTCATGGGGGATCTCGTGTGCGCCAAGCCAGGTTGCAACAATTCGCATCGGCTGGCGCTTGGCCAGGCGCCCGATCACGCGTAGCGCTTTGAGCTCGTCGTCGATCGAGAGACCGTAGCCGCTCTTGATCTCGAGAGTTGTCGTTCCGTACGAGGCCAGCTCCTCCAACCTCGGCAGCGCGAGGTTGTAGAGCTCGTCCTCGCTGCGCTCGCGAAAATCGCGAACAGAGGCGTGGATGCCTCCGCCCCGCTTGGCGATCTCCATGTAGTCGAAGCCCTCGGCGCGGAGCTCGTGCTCTTCGAACCTCGGCTTGCCGAACACAGCGTGGGTGTGCGAATCGACGAGGCCGGGAGTGAGAACGCCGCCACGGCAATCGACTACTTCGGCGTCGGAGTAGGCGTGCTCGAGATCGCGCGCCGCACCAATCATCGCGATGCGGCCCGCGCTGACGGCGACGGCGGTGTTCTTAAGGATTCCGGCGTCGCGCATCTCCTTTCCTTTGCGCGCTCTGGCGGGGCCGGCGCAGGTCACGAGCTGCGCGGCGTTCACGAATAGGAGGTCTCTCAAGATTCGGTCATCAGACGATTTGCGAGAATGGTTAAACTGCAACTTATGACTACCGGCCGGGGGCTGATTGCTGGCCGGCTGTCGGCTACGCGCGGGCCGTTTGGTGCGCGCGAACTGGCCCAGGGGTGCGCGCTAACAATTGAAGGGCACTTCGGTGCGGGCCAGCCGAGAGCCCCCGGCCGGTAGTCATAAGTTGCAGTATAACGATCTCGCAAACCCTCTGACGACCGAATCTTGAGAGACCTTCTCTTTGTAAACGCCGCGCAGCTCGTGACTTGCGCCGGCCCCGCCAGAGCGCGCAAAGGAAAGGAGATGCGCGACGCCGGACTCCTTAAGAACACCGCCGTCGCCGTCAGCGGGGGC
>DATHGO010000344.1:0-2352 GCA_035317585.1 Gemmatimonadaceae bacterium
CTGGATGAACCCTTCGGCGCACTCGATGCGATCTCCCGCGCCGAGCTGCAGGAATCCTTCGATGCGATGCGCCGGGATCTCTCGGTGACGACGCTACTGGTGACGCACGATCTGGCCGAGGCGGGACGGCTTGCCGACGAAGTAGTTGTGATGAGAGCGGGACGGATCGAGCAGCAGGGAACGATGCGCACATTGATAACCGCACCGGCTACCGATTACGTGGCGCGACTCATCGAGCGGGCCAGAGCGGGGCTCGAGGCGCTACGACTGTGAAACGCATCCTCCGTTCGCTGGTGTTGGCGGAGTTCGCGGTAGCAGCAAGCGCTCACGCTCAATCAACGGCGACGGAAACGGCGACGCACGGTCAGCAGCGACCCGTTGTCGTTGCGTCCAAGCCGTTTGGCGAATCGTATCTCTTGTGCGAGATGTTCGCCCAGCTTTTGGAGTCGCGGGGCATGAGTGTCGAGAGGCGCCCCGGGCTGGGCGCCACCGAAATCGCATTTGGCGCTCTGCGCACGGGAGCAATCGATGCCTATCCGGAATACACCGGAACTGGACTGGTCGCAGTCCTTCATGATTCGCTTCCCGATTCGGTTATGGCCGATTCAAGAGCAGTGTTCGCGCACGTCGCGAGGCGATTCGCCGATGAATACGGCGTACGGTGGCTTCCACCGCTCGGATTCCAGAACACCTACGCGATCGCTGTTACTCGAGCGACGGCAAGCAAATACCATCTGCGCACGCTGAGCGATCTCGCGCGCGAGAGTCCACATCTCACTGCGGGATTCACAGCGGACTTCATTGGCAGAAGTGATGGGCTAGTCGGCCTCTCGAGAGTGTACGGACTTCACCCGCGTGCGGTTCGTCCGCTGGCTCCGGCGGTAAAGTATCAGGCGCTGGCATCTGGTGCTGTGGATGTGATCGATGGCTATTCGACCGACGGCTTGCTCGCCCGGTACGATCTCGTCACGCTGATAGATGACCGACACTTCTTTCCTCCGTACGAGGCAGCCGCTCTCGTGAACGGGAAACTCGAAAGTCAAATTCCGAACGCAGTCGCAGCTCTCACTCTGCTGAGCGGGCGCCTGGATGAGAAGACAATGCGCCAGCTCAATCGCCGGGTGGAAGTCGATGGCGAAGACGTTCGTGTCGTAGCCGCTGACGAGCTCAAGACTCTCGGGCTGATAGGCGGCAGGCAATCGACGACGCGAGTCGAACAAGCTCGCTCGGGATTCGCACGATACATGTGGGATCGTCGAGGCGAACTGGCGGTGCTGACTCTTCGGCATCTACTTCTCGTTGGCCTCGCTCTTCTCGCCGCGGTGATCGTCGCGGTTCCACTTGGGCTCTTCCTCGAGCGGACCCGACCACTTGCCGAGCCAAGTATCGGAGCACTCGGCGTGCTTCAGACGATTCCCAGCATCGCACTGCTGGCGTTCATGATTCCGTTGCTTGGAGTCGGTGTTATCCCGGCGTTGGTGGCGCTGTGGCTTTACGCTCTTTATCCAATCGCTCGGGGGACCTACACAGGAGTACGCGATGCCGATCCTGACGCGGTCGCAGCGGCGGAAGCTCTCGGCACAACGCCAGTACAGCGGCTCATGTGGGTGCGACTTCCGCTCGCCGCACCGGTGATCATGGCGGGAATCCGGACAGCCGCGGTCATTACTGTCGGGGCGGCGACGCTCGCTGCGTTCATTGGCGCGGGAGGTCTCGGAGAGCCGATCGTTGCCGGACTCGCGCTCGCTGACACGCGCATGATTCTGTCGGGTGCGCTTCCAGCGGCGGCTCTCGCGCTGGTGGTGGATGGTGTTCTGGGTCTGGTGGAACGCCTAATTGCGCCGGCTCACCGGCGCGAAGGCATCTGGCGGAGGCAAGCGCCCCTAATGAGAACGCCGAGCGTCTAGTCGAGCGTCAGCAGTGCGCGACAGGCCGAGACGGCCGAATCAAGAAACTCTCTGGTCTGTCGTTCCTGCGAGGACGCGGCACCAAGACGTGAGCCGCAGAGCACGGCACCGACCCACTCGTCTGTGTGCCACGTGCCGCTTCCCCAGAGTGGGCGGGACCGGGCTCGGGATGCGATGGGCTGCGGTCTCATGTTGACGTAGAAATACGGCTCATCGTAGTAATCATCTCCCGGCTCCAATCCAACGCCGACGCCACGTCCCGCCGCGACCTTGATGAGCGTTCCGATGTCGAAGTGACACGGCCAGCATCGTACCTCGCTTGCACCATTCGCTGTTCGAGTGAGAGCGCCGATCATCGCCGCGCCGTTGGCGAACCACTTCGATAGCTCCTCGAAGCATGATTGCTCGCTCGCATCGAACGATTCGCCGATCGCGACATCGTGTC
>DATHGO010000345.1:0-2834 GCA_035317585.1 Gemmatimonadaceae bacterium
GGCGATCAATTTCGTCGTCGTGAAGTACGCGACGCACATCTTCAACCCGGTTGCTTTTACCGGACTTCGTGTCGCAACAGCGGCCGCATTTCTGCTGGCGTTCGCGTTCGCGCGCGGGGGATTCGCCCTCCCGCGGCGCGACGTGCTTCGGCTCCTCTTTCTCGGCGTCATCGGCAACGGGGTGTACCAACTCTTCTTCGTCCACGGAGTCGCGCGCACGCGCGCTGGAAACGCGGCCCTGATTGTCGGTGCCGCGCCGGCGTTCATCGCGATCGTGGCGAGAGCGCGTGGCATGGAGCACGTGAAGCGGATGACGCTGGCCGGCATCGCTCTCTCGGTGCTTGGCGTCGGCCTCGTGATAGCGGGAAGCGCGGGATCATCCAGTGGGCAGACGACACTCCTCGGCTCGGTCCTCGTCTTCCTGGGAGTTCTGAGCTGGACCGCATATACGATCATGCTGCAGCCGTACACAAAACGGATCGACGTGATCAAGCTGTCGGCCGTCACCATGGTCGGAGGCGCGGTGCCGTTACTCATCTTGTCGACGCCGGCGCTGATCGCCACCGATTGGTCCAGCGTCGGAGCCGGCGGGTGGCTCGCGCTTTTCTATTCGAGCGTCATCTCGATGGGCGTCGCGTACGTTTTCTGGTATCGCGGCCTGCGGGTGCTCGGTCCTACTCGCAGCGCTGTGTACACGAATCTGCAGCCGATCGTGGCGTTGCTGGTAGCATGGGGATTCCTCGGTGAGATCCCGACGCCATTTCAGGCCATTGGAGCGGTGACAATCATCGCCGGCGTATTCCTGACCAGGTCATGAGGCTCGTCCTGTTCGACATCGACGGCACGCTCCTCAGTTCGGAGGGACTGGGACGCACCGCGATGCGGCGCGCACTCGGGTCGATCTTCGGCTCGCCCGGGAATCCTGCGTACAGGTACGACGGGAAGACCGACAGGCAGATCGTGCGCGACGTCATGCGGCTGGAAGGTCACTCCGATGACCACATCGATTCGCGGATGGACCAGTTGATCGAGATCTACCTCGAAGGACTTCGCGAAGGAGCGAAGAGCGGAAAGTTCAACGTGCGTCCGCACAAGGGCGTCGTCGAGCTGCTCGATGCGCTCGAGCCGCGCGAGGATATCGTGCTCGGCCTGCTCACGGGGAACGTCGAGCCCGGCGCGCGTATCAAGCTCACGGCGGCAGGAATCAACCCGGATCGGTTTCGAGTCAACGCGTTCGGCTCGGATCATGAAAACCGGCCCGAGCTTCCGGCAATCGCGCAAAGAAGGGCGAACGAAAAGCTCGGGCTCGATATCGCGGGTGGTCGAGTAGTCGTCATCGGCGACACTCCCGCCGATATCGAATGCGGCCGCTCCCTAGGCGTGAAGGCGATCGGTGTCGCCAGCGGCCACTACACGGTGGAGCAGCTCGCGGCGCACGATGCGTATGCCGTTTTTCCATCGCTGGAAAACACCGAGCAGGTGCTCGAGTCGATCGTCAATGCGTGAGGTCGAGCTCAAAGCGGTCGTGGACGACCTGGCCGAGCGGAAAAAGAAGATCGAGGCGGCGGGGGCATCGCTATCGTTCGAGGGGAAGATCTCCGACAGGCGCTACGACTTTGCTTCGCTCGAGCTGACGGGGCGCGACGAGGTGCTGAGAACCCGTCGCTACCAGAGCCCCGCGTCGACAAGGACCTACCTCGACTGGAAAGGTCCGACCGAAATGCGGGACGGCTATAAGATGCGCGAGGAGATCACGTCCCCGGTCGAGGACTTCGATTCGCTCGAGAAGATTCTCGAGAAGCTTGGGCTCCAGCTCACGTGGGAAATCGACCGCGATATTTCCCAGTACGAGCTCGCGGGCGCCGTCATTCGGTTCGAGACGTACCCGCGCATGGACGTACTGGTCGAGGTGGAAGGAGAGCCGGACGCGATCGAAGCGGCGATCGAGGGGATCGGGTTGCCACGCGGGATGTTCACGAGCGAGCGGCTGCCGGATTTCGTTAGCGCCTTCGAGCATCGGACAGGCGTCCGTGCTGCTGTTAGTGATCGGGAGCTTCAAAACGATTACTCGTTCAGGGACAGCTCCTAGCGAACAACGGACTTACAACCGCTGTGGGTTTTCCCAGTCTCCCCGATTGCTTCCTCTAGTAATCCGGATAGATTCACTCGGCAATGAATTGTCGACTTATGCGGTGGATCGGTCTCCCGGTCCTCTTGCTCATAGCAGCCAGTGTGCTGCCCGCCCAGGAAAATCCAGCCAAACGTCTTTCGAGCATCGTCGGTGTTGCCGCCGAGGAGTACGCGAAAGCGATCGACGAGCACGGTCAGCTCATCTCAAAGGATGAATTCGACGAGACTTACGGCTTCCTGACCGACGCCAAACAAGTCGCAACCCGCCTCAACGGCTACGATGCTGTCGCGTCGAGGGCGATCCTCGACAGCATGATCGCGGCAGTCGCGCAAAGAAAACCGCCGGCGGTCGTGAGGGAGCTGCACCAGCATTTCGCCACTTCTCTCGGGACCGCGGGCGCGATGGATCTTCCAAAGGGTCCTCTCGATACGGCCGAAGGACACGCGCTGTTTCTCAAGAACTGCTCTTCGTGTCACGGCATGGCGGGAGCCGGTAACGGACCGGCAGCACACACGCTGAGCACACCGCCCCCCGCGATCGGCATAAAAAAACTCACGCCCGAGCTGACGCCGACGCTCGCCTATAACGTCATCTCCGTTGGAGTGCGCGGCACCGCGATGCCGGGGTTCGCATCATCTCTGACGCCGCAGCAGCGGTGGAACGTCATCAACTACATCTACTCGCTGCGTGGCGAGCAACTGAG
>DATHGO010000346.1:0-3846 GCA_035317585.1 Gemmatimonadaceae bacterium
TCGATCATCACGACGTCGAATCCGGATTGCGCGAAGACGTGCGCGATCCCGTTTCCCATCTGCCCTGCTCCAACAACCGCAACGCGGTCGGTCATGCTTTCCACTCCATCTGGCGCAAGTAGCGCCCGTACAGGTAAAAGATTGCGATGAACATTACCGCCACGGCGGCCAATCCACCCTCAGGTCCCCAACCTCCGCCCGTGAGCCAGTCCGGACCAGTCTCCACAACTCGATAGCCGGGATCGGCCGATGGCACTCCACTCACAGCAATGTGGAGGGCGCCCGACATGACCCAGTTCCACGCGAAATGCGCCGCTCCCGCCGCGTACAGACTCCGGGTCGCGAGAAGAATGGCGCCCAGAAAAAACCCGGCGACGGTCACCGCGAGAATCGATTCGGCGTCGGCCCCGGGATTCCACGCGTGCAGAAGTCCGAATACCGCGCTCGTGACGATTAGCGCGAGTCTCCACCCGGAGGCGCGTCGCAATACGGCAAAGACGTAGCCACGAATGAACAGCTCCTCGAAGAACGCGGCGGGGAGCAGAACGATCGTCGAATGCCCTGCTTCGCCCCACCAGCTGCCCGGAAGCGTTTGATCGACACGCATCATGTGCGTCGCCAGAAGCAGCAGGCTCGCGACGCCAATGGTAATCGCTCCGAACGCGGCGCCTCTGAGGATCAATTTCGGCGCCGCGGCCGTTCGATCGAGTCCAACGGTGCTCCACGGCAGCTTCTCCACCCGCCGCAACATTATCCACGTGGCGATGACGACGCTGGCGAGCGAGATCCACTGAAAAAGCGCCCCTGTGGTGATGATCGCCGCTGGACCACCGATCCACGCCGCGGTCGTCTGCAGAACTCCGAGCGAGACGAAGCAAATGATGTAAAACGCGACGATCAGCCATAGCGGTCGCAATGACCGGCTGATCGCGGGGCGTGCGCTTGGCGCCGACGTCAATCGGTGTTAATTCGCGCGCTCGACGCTGAGCGCAACGGCGTCGCCGCCCCCAAGACAGAGCGTCGCGAGGCCTTTCTTCGCGCCTCGCTCCTTCATGGCGTAGAGGAGCGTCGTCAGGACTCGCGCACCGCTCGCGCCGATTGGATGTCCGAGCGCGATCGCGCCGCCGTTCACGTTGACCCGCTTCCAATCCCAGCCGAGCTCCTCGCCGTCGGCGATTGCCTGCGACGCGAATGCTTCATTCGCCTCAATCAGATCGTAGTCGCTCACTTGCGCTCCGGTCTTCTTCATCAGGTTCCGCACAGCCTTGATCGGGGCGAAGAACAGATCTTCCGGATTCGTCGCTCCAGTCGCGTAGCCGGTTATGCGGCCCAGAATTTCGAGATTGTGCGTGTTCGCGTACTCCTCGGAGACGACGACGAGCGCGGCGGCGCCATCGTTCAGGCTCGAAGAGTTGCCGGCGGTCACGCTCAGCTCGTCGTTGTTGCCGTTCTTGCCCGGGAATGCGGGGCGAAGTTTCGCGAGGGTCTCAGCTGTCGTGTCCTTGCGCGGCCCTTCGTCGGTGTCGACGGTGGTGGCGCCCTTCTTCCCCGGAACCTGGACCGGCGCGATTTCGCTCTTGAATTTGCCCGCTTCGATCGCGCTCACGGCCTTGCGATGCGATGCGGCCGCGAATTCGTCCTGTTCTTCGCGTGTCACGCTCGCTTTCCGGGCGGTGTACTCGGCGTGGCTACCCATTTGCACGTCACACGAAGCGCACCAGAGTCCATCCTTGATCATGCCGTCGACCATTTTCTGGTCGCTGAGCTTGACGCCGTTGCGCATGCCGTAGACGTAATACGGCGCGTTCGACATCGACTCCTGTCCGCCGGCGATAATGACCTGCGCGTCGCCCGCCTTGATCGCTTGCGACGCGAGCATCACTGCCTTGAGCCCGGATCCGCATACCTTGTTAACCGTGACCGCGGAGACGGTTGCGGGAATCCCGGCCTTGAGCGCGGCCTGGCGGGCGGGCGCCTGGCCGGTGCCGCCCTGGATCACGTGACCCATGATGACTTCCTGGACGTCCTCGACCGGCACTTTGGACCGCTTGAGTGCTTCGCGGATGGCGACTGCTCCTAGCTCCGGAGCGCTCAACGGAGACAGCGCGCCGAGGAATTTGCCGATGGGCGTGCGCGCGGCGCCGACGATTACTGGAGTGCGGGATTTATCGGGCATGGTTACTTCATTGATAAGGTTGCCTACCTCTTGAAGTTAACGGGTTGCGGTAGGCTTCCGCGACTCGTCATCGCAGGCCTTTCCTCGCCTCGAATTTCACCCAGTCGCCACTGACCCGAATGGCCGTAATCCAACGATCGCCGCTATCAAAGATTCGGACGGTGGCGATGTGGTTGGCCGCTTTCATTCTTTGGCTGGTCATCGCGAGCATGTATTCGGACGCCTCTCCATACGGGCAGGGCCAGGCAGCCGGAAAGTTTGTGTTCTTCGGCTTGGTCTCCGCCGTGATTCTAGGATGGTCGACGAAGACGCGTCAATTCGCTCCGTTGGGCGCACTGGTGCTTGGCTCATTCTTTCTGATCATGGGAAACCGAGCGGACGAGCATGCACGAGTCGTCGCATCGAGCGACCTCGCCCGAGCGGGAGCGAAGGCGGCAATGGCCGCTATGACGAGGGGCGACTCGTTACCCGTGAAACCGGAGGCTGGGACATCTCCGGGAGATAGCAAAGACAAGGTCGCCTGGTTCCTGAGAAAATATTCGGAAGGGTATGCCTCTGCGCAGCACCGAATGGCGATCGAGCAAGGCGCCGATATCGACATGATGCCAAGAGAGTGGCCGCACGCGAAATACATCGCGGACGCGGCTGCGTATCCGGCCGTGGAGACCTATTTCCTCGGCTTCCTGCGATATGTAGATAAAGCGAGAGAGCATTATCCGATATTGACGGACAGCATCGCGACGGCGACCGCGCTGGAGGCGAAACTGGGATCGGCAGACTCCGCGGCCGTAATGGAAGGCATCAAGCACATGCTGGCTTCAAAAACTCAGGCGAATGCCGAGATGTTCGATTCTGGCGCCGCTTATGGACAAGCAGCGTTACGGCTCCATTATTTTCTGACCTCACTAGGTTCACGGGTATCCTACGATTCTGACGCTGACCGGGCGAGATTCTCCATCGATGCGGAGCGCGAGCGAGCCGCGGCGTTCTTGTCAGACCTTCAAAAGAGCGCGGCGAAAGTCGAAGCGGCGTCTCGGCTTCAGGGTGACGAAGAGCACCACTAGCATGAAGGCGGCTTGCTTCGCCCTATTCGCCGTCACCGCGTGCGCCAATCTCTCGCCATCGCCGAGTCCTGTCTGGCGCGACGAATTCGACGGACCGGCAGGCGCCTCGTTCGATCGCGCGAAGTGGGTGGCGGACACCGGCGGAGCTGGCTTCGGCAACAAGGAGCGGCAGTTCTACACGACTCGCGCCGAGAACGCCGTGTTGGACGGCGACGGGCACCTGGTGATAACCGCGCGCTCCGAGTCGCCGTCGTCCGCGTACAAGTGCTGGTACGGAAGGTGTCTCTACACGTCGACCCGCCTCAAGAGCAAGGGTCTCTTCGCGCAAGCCTACGGTCGCTTCGAGGCACGGATCCGCATCCCACGCGGGCAGGGGGTCTGGCCCGCTTTCTGGATGCTCGGCGCGGACATCGACTCCATCGGATGGCCACGGGGCGGCGAGATCGACATCATGGAGAACATCGGACGCGAGCCGGCGGCCGTGCACGGCACGGTGCACGGCCCGGGATATTCAGGCGCCAACGGCATCGGCCGGGCGGACACGCTTCCGCGTGGCGCGTACGCGGACGACTTTCATGTCTTCGCCGTCGCGTGGCGACCGAATGA
>DATHGO010000347.1:0-3297 GCA_035317585.1 Gemmatimonadaceae bacterium
GAGAAGCTTTCCGACGCTCGCGTACTATCATGCGACGAAGTACGCGGTCGAAGGCTTCTCGGAGTCTCTCTCGCTCGAAGTCGCGCCACTCGGCATCAAGGTCACGATCGTCGAGCCCAGCGGATTCCGCACCGACTGGGCCGGACGCTCGGCGGCCGAGAGCAAGACGCGCATCGCCGATTATGCGGAGACAGCCGGCCAGAATCTGGAGACCATCCGCGGCTACAGCGGCAAGCAGCCCGGCGATCCGGTTCGCGCGGCGGCGGCGATCATCGCGGCCGTGGAATCCCCGAATCCGCCGCTGAGGCTATTGCTCGGAAAAGCGGCGCTCAAAGGAGCGCGGGGCAAGCTCGAGCTGCTGAAAAGGGACTTCGACGCCTGGGAGAAGACGACGGTGGACGCGGACTTTCCCGACGCCTGAGGACAAATGAAAAGGTCAGCGCGAGGGCTCTGACCTTTTCACACCGCCGATTGTGCCGCAGCGCACTCACTCGCGATGGTACCTCACCTGGCCTATGACCAACGGTGGCTGGCCCTGCCTGTCAACACTAAGAGTTCCCTCGAGCAGCCTGAGTGAGGTGAATCGGCCGTCGAAATGCTGCAAGGACGGACCGGAGATCCTCGGGGGCATGGTCGGGGTGAACGTCTGATCGAGGTGAATGGCGCTTCCATTGATCGTTCCCATCACAGCGACAGTACCGCACGGGCCTGCCTCGGCGCACCAGTCTCCGCTCCCGGAGATCGTTCCACCGTTAGTCGTCAGCCGCATCTCGAAGGAGCTCCCGGGAAATGAAAACTCCTGCGCCCATTTACCCTCGATGAAGCCCGGAGACAGCGTATTCGAGCATGCACCCACAACCAGCGCCAGCAACAACACCGACTTTACAGAACGCATAGTCATCCTCCTGTGAGGGTTCGTTCATACTCACAAGATGGCCATGGCGTCACCGTATGAGTAGAGCCTATACCGCTCGGCGACAGCTTCCTGGTAGGCCTGCATGGTGAGGTCGTAGCCGGCGAAGGCCGCGACGAGCATGACGAGCGTTGAGCGCGGCAGGTGGAAGTTGGTAATGAGCCTGTCGACAGCGCGGAACTCATATGGAGGCCGGATGAAGATGCGCGTTTCGCCGGACTTCTCGCGAAAGATTCCATCTTCACCGATTGCGCTCTCCAGCGTGCGCACACTCGTAGTGCCGACTGCCCAGATCTTTCCGCCCGCTTTTCGCGTTTCGTTCAGCACTTCCGCGGCGCGCGCCGGAAGCGAGTACGACTCCTCGTGCATCACATGATCGGCTGGATTCTCTGTGTCGACCGGCTTGAATGTTCCGGCGCCGACGTGGAGGATAAGATCGGCGCGCTTCACACCTTTCGCCGCGAGTGCGTCGAGAACCTCGGGTGTGAAGTGGAGACCCGCGGTGGGAGCCGCCACCGATCCGCTCTCTCTCGCATACACGGTCTGGTACCGCTCGGCGTCCGCCGGCTGATCGGCGCGCGTGATGTAAGGTGGTAGCGGAACGTGTCCGTGTTTCTCGATCGCCTGCTCGACGGGGAGCGATGTGTTGAAGCGCACCACCCGAGTGCGTCGCTCCGTAGTCGACACGATCTCGACCTCGAGATCGTCGGCGATGTGAACGGTTCGTCCCGGTTTGAGCTTGCCGCCCGGGTGTACCATCGCCTCCCAGGCTGAGTCCTCGAGCGGGCGAAGCAGAAGAACCTCGGCTGGAGTTCCGTTCTCGCGGATGCCGAGGAGGCGGGCGCGAAACACGCGCGTGGTGTTGAGCACGATCGCGTCGCCGGCTGGAATGAGCTGCTCGATGTCGCTGAACTGCTTGTGGGTGATCTCGCCGGTCGACCGATTGATGACCATCAACCTGCTGTCGCCGCGCCGCGCGGTCGGCTGCTGTGCGATGCGATCGACGGGGAGATCGAAGTCGTAATGGGAGGTGCTGGTGCCGTCCCGGGTCAACGTCCCTTCATCTCATTCAGACGCGTCGAGACATCCTCTGGAATGAACATGTCGTCAGAGATTGCGGCGATCTCCTCCGCTTCCCGCCACGCGTCCTCGAGAATCGTCAGCTCGCCTTCCATTGCTTGCCGCTCTGACTCTTCGTGCGAAATCATCTCCAGCGCGAGGCGGAGGTCGGCGGGCATTTTGGCGAGTCTCGCGCCGTTGCCGTGACTGTAATCAGAATCCACGAATAGCGAAAAGGCGGAGTCATTCCACCCCCGCCATTGTGTGGCAAAACGTGCTGCTCTTTCGAACGATAAGGTCGGATCATTGTCCCGGGTGGCGAGCTTGACGGCGTCGCTGACCACTCGCCCTGATGCTCCGGTTCGGTTCAGATGCGGGAGTAGCTGTGCGGCCGCTCGCATCGCGTGCTCTCCGCGGATATCGGTGATCTCAGCGTCAGCATCATAGCGCCACCACGGAATGGCCGGATCTCTGGGTTTGTGATGCGAGATTCTCAGGCCCCACGACTCTCGCCCACTGGCGGCCAACATCGTGGCCTCCTGCACCTCGTGTCTTCTGACCGGAAGGCGACTTCCGTCCGCGGCGGTGAGGCGTTCGACAACTTTCATCCGGTGGTAAAACGCCTTGCCAAAGTTCGCGAGCTGAAGGGAATAAACTCCAGTCGCGCCGAGTGAAACGGCTAGCGTAGAACCCAGAATCGGCACTGCCGCAGCACCCACGGCGATGGCGCCCATTCGGATAATATTCCGGCGCCTGCGCCTCCCGAATTGATCTCCGTAACGCCAGGCGGCAAACTCAGGCCGGAGCGGCTGTCCGATGCGGACGAGCTCGAGACCCTCGCTCAGTCGCGCGAGACCAATCTGGTCGGTGGAGACGCGGAGCTTTGTCGCTCGAAAAGAGCGCTCACATTCTTCGATCGCTTCCCACCGCTCTTCGAGCGGTGTCAGATTCCATCGTTCGCACTTCCGGCAGACGACCCAGAGCCTTCCCTTCGCGGCATCGAATGCCAGCCTGCGCCCAACTGGAAAATGCTCGACCGCCTCGTTGGCGCCGAGCTCGGTGTGGCAGAAAATGCACGTCGAATACATCGACCGTAATCTACGCTGGACTCGTGACCCGACCGGAGCTCATCGGCGGAGGCCTCTTTTGTGCAAAGAGCCGACGGAATGAAAGTCGCCCAACGTCTGACGCTTGCTGGTCTGGTCTGGTGCTCGTGCATGGTCGCGAGCGCTGCCTGCCGATCGCTTCCATCGCGGGAAGCACCGCGAACTCCGATCACTGGAAAGATTTCTCCAAAGGAGGAGCTGTCTCTGATTCGCGCCGAT
>DATHGO010000348.1:0-2321 GCA_035317585.1 Gemmatimonadaceae bacterium
GTCGATTTATCGGCCTTGACCACGAAGCTCGCCGACACGTCGTGTTGCGTGCTCGTGTTGCCCACGACTATGACGTAGTCCCGGGCCCCTGCACCCGCGGGGAGATCTATGCCGTTCGGTATGTCCGACGGAATCAGAACCCTCACCTCGCCGACATTCATGTTGCTGATGTCGCTCAGCTTGACGACTCCGGTTCCGTCTCCACCCCCGCCACAAGCGACAGCGAGGATCAATGCAGCAGGGACAAATATTTTTTTCACGCGAGACTCCTAGGCAGGGTTCGGACGAAATTCCGGATTAATACACGCCGGACGGTAAAAAGGGCCTGTCCGGCGGGTCCAACAATCTAAGGTCAAAGCCACTCCCAAAAGCGGCGAAATACGGTCTTTGGCAGCCATTCGGCCGCGAGCGTAACCATTTGCTTGCCGAACGTCCCGGCTGTACATAGACTGGACCAATGGCGACTGACGAGAAGCCACTCGAAAGCTTTCGTTCACGCGAACAGCAGGCCACACTCGGCCTCCTCCGCACCGCCGATGCCGTGAAACGCAGTCTCGCTCAGGTCATCGAGCCGCACGGGATCACCCCACAGCAGTACAACGTCCTGCGTATACTCCGCGGCGCCGGACCCGAGGGACTCCCGACGCTTACGATCGGCGAGCGCATGGTTGAGCACACTCCAGGCGTAACGCGGCTGGTCGACCGCCTCGAACGAAAAGGGCTGGTAGCGCGCTGCCCCTGCGAGAAGGATCGCCGCCGCGTATTCTGTCGCATGACTGCAAAGGGTCTCGATCTGCTGAAGGAGCTGGACGACCCGGTCAACCGGTGGGATTCGCAGGCGGTGTCTGTTCTCCTCCCTTCAGAGCTGGATTCACTCATCGATCAGCTCGACCGCGTCCGCGCATCGAACTATTAGAGGGACACTCTTGACGAGAGGTACCCTCTTGGCGAGAGACGCCAGCAAGACTAACGGATCGTCCCGATTCTGCGGCCCGCTTCTTCGACCGCCTTATAAAGTTGATCGAACGACTCGGTGACGAAGAGAACGTCCTGAAAGTGATCGATCTCGAAATGCTGGTTGAAAACAGCGTCCAGTGAGAACGGCCGCCGATCGCATTTGGGCCCGAGCGCGTTCGCGGCCTCGCCGTGGGAGGAGATGAGGCCGCTGCCGTAGACTTTGACCTGTCCGTCTTCGCGAATGAGACCGAACTCCACGGTGAACCAGAAAAGACGCGCCATCCGCGTGATGTCCTCCTCATTCTCGGCGGCCGCGGCTACCTGGCCATAGTGCTGGAGGAAATCGGCGAAGACCGGATCCGCGTGAAGGGGCACGTGGCCGAAGACGTCGTGAAAGATGTCCGGCTCCGGCAGGTAGTCGAGCTGGTCGCGCTTCCTGATCGTCACCGTCGTCGGGAATTTCCGGAGTGACAGGCACTGGAAGAACGCCTTGGCTGGTATGTAGCCGTTGACCGGCACTGCTTCCCACCCGGTGGGTGGTGCGAGCCGGCGATTCACCTCCGCAAGATCGGGAACCGTCTCCTTCTTGAGTCCGATCGTGTCCGCACCCTTGAGAAAGATCTTGCTGCCATTCTTTCGCAGCTCTTTCATCCGTCGCTCGTAGAGCATGCCCCACACTTCGTGGTCGTCGGGCGTGTACGACTTCCAGTCCTGTTTGATGAAGACTGATGGGTTTTCGACGAGATCGTAGAGGGCGGCTGTTGATGACGGCAATGTCAGCTCCGGAATGCGAGATGTGAACGCATCCCCAAAGCTAATTGCCGGTCTTGGGGCCTGAAAGCTTGGGGCCGCTGGCCCGCTTGCGCAGCGGCAGGGTTAGCGTGAAGACGGACCCAACGCCGAGGGTGCTGCTGGCCGTAACATCGCCGCCCATCGCGCGCGCGAGGTCGCGACTGATCGGAAGGCCGAGACCGGTCCCTCCGCTCGGCACAGAGCCCGGCGCCCGCAGCTGGACGAACGGCTCGAATATCTGCTCGAGCTTTTCCTCAGGGATTCCGGATCCAGTGTCGCGAACGCGCACCAACAGACTCTCGTCCTCGAGTCTCCAATCCAGGTCGACGGATCCTCCCGTCGGCGTGAATTTCACCGCGTTGGCGAGAAGGTTCACTACGATCTGCTGCACCTTTTCGCGATCCGCGAACACGCTGAGTGAGGGATCGCCGATTCGGTGCGTATAGCTCACGCCTTTCTTCGCGAATTGAGGCCCAACGAGCGCCTCGGCGCCGCGCAGTGTTTCCTCGATGGGAATCTCCGCCATGGAGAGCTCGATCGGCCCTCCTTCCAGCTTCGCGAAATCGAGAATC
>DATHGO010000349.1:0-5591 GCA_035317585.1 Gemmatimonadaceae bacterium
TAGTCCGACCCTCACGAGATGCCAGACAGGGAAGGAGGCCCGGTGTCCTCGGAGGGGCACCCGCAGCAAGAGCCCGCCGTTTGGGCGCGCCAGCGCGCCCCAACGGCGGGCGTGCGAGGACACTGCCCCGCAGAGGATACCCTTACCGACCAGGAACAATGATACAAATCGAAGCGGCCCGCTAAGGCGTCGCGGCGCTTTCGACGATGGTCCTGAAGGCGGAGGCCGAGATCTTCTCCGGCTCGAACGGCTCACCGGCTCTTTTCATCACGCCCTTGCAGACCTGATCGAGCGTCACGAGCGGCGCGTCGGCCTCGGCTTGCACCTCGACCTCCCATTTTCCGCGGTCGGGTCCCTTGAGAGTGTGGCGGTACCTGGCCGTAAAGACCGTGTGGCGATGCACGATGATCTCGCGATCTTCCTCCTCTATGGGAAGAAACTCGTCGCCCGCGCTCTCGCTTAGAGCTTCGGGCGGCTCGTCAGGCTCGTGCCGGTGCAGAGGCTCGGGCGGCAGCGGAATGGCGGCGACGACGGCCACTCCAGTCTCGACCCCCGACTGGCGCAGTGGCGGAAAGAGTCTCACTTCATCCACAGCGTCCAGGCCGATGCGGTCGGCTATCTCGCGCAAAAAGCGCTCGGTGGTCTCGATCATGGTGCCGCCTTGGAAGCGCGAAATCTGTTCATCGTCTTGATCACGCCGGCGCCGTCGAAGTCTGGGTCGCGGCCGGTGCGGCCTTTCTGTCAGTGAGCTCGCGTTCCACGTAGAGTTTCAGAATGTGCATGAAATCCTGGGCATTCGTTACCACTCCAAACGCCTGGTGGGTGCCTCGGTCCTTGAGCTTGCTCACCACGAATTCGGACGAGTCGACGCAGATGGTCGGAAGCTCGCGCATCGACCCGTCCTTTTCCGTGACGAAGGCCGGCAGCATGTTCCCCGTGGCGATTGCGTGGAGGGCGGTCGCAATCAGAACCGCCATCGTGGCGCGCGTTGTGTGCCGCTTCATCGCGTCCTGGGCGGCGAGCGTATCGGTAATTACCTCGGGGAGCGGACCATCGTCGCGGATCGACCCAGTGAGGACATATGGAATTCCCTGCCGCACACACGCGTGCATGATCCCGTCCTTGATCACCCCCTGCTCTACTGCACGGGCGATGGAGCCCGCCGCTCTTACCTTATTGATCGCGCGCATGTGAAGGCCGTGACCACCCGTCGTAGCCTCGCCGGTTCGCGTCATTCCAAGGGTAGTTCCGAATATCGACGCCTCGATGTCATGCACCGCCACGGCGTTTCCCGCCAGCAATGCCGACACAAAACCGTTCTCGATGAACCAGACCATGTCGGCGCGCGCGCGCGAATGGACCAACGCCGGCCCCGTCACCCAGATCGGATACCCGCCGCGATCGCGCTCCTCGATGAGAATGTGCGCCATCAGCGCGTAGTCGATCGGCTTCTCGCGCGACACCTCGCTCGTCATGAACTTGAACTCACCCTCCTCGTCGCCGAGGAAGGAGCCGGTGTGAACGTAGATGCCTTCGGTTCCGTCTTCGGCGCCGCCGACAGCGACCATGTCGCCTTTCTTCAGCTTGCGCCCTTCCCTGATCCAGAGCTCGTCGTCGTCGAGCACGAGCGCCGCGTCCATCCTCGGCTCGCCCGGCATGCGCCACGCACCCCTGATGCGAACGTAAGTGGGAAGATTCGTCGTCGAAAAGAAGCCTTCAGGGAGTACGCCATCGGACGGCGCGGGGACAAACTTCGCGTCGGGGGCGTTTGCGAGCGCCGACGAATTGAAATCAGGGTGTCTTAGAGTTGTCACGCTCTAAAGATAAACGTAAAGCTGCGAACTGCGGACTAACCACTGAGGACTGCGGGCCAACTGCAATTGCGAACCGCAGACTAGTTGCGGATTGGGGGACTAACTGCGGATTGAAGACGTATTACGGACCGAGGACAAGTACAAACTTCGAGTCGCCTGTAGTCCGCAGTTCGTAGTTAGTGTCCCAATCCGCAGTTAGTCTGCGATCCGTTTTAGCAGTTGGCCCGCAGTCCTCAGCCGTTAGTCCGCATTTCGCAGTCTGTTACTGAAGACCTAGAGTAACGCAACTGGATCTCTATCAAGCGTGACTCGGAGCTGGGCGGTGGTGGGCACCTCGAACCGCTCCATGAAGTACCGGCTCACCCGGGTGAGCTCGCCGGGATGCACGGACTTGAGCAGCAAGTGCCAGCGCCAGCGATTCTTGATTCGCTCGATGGGACACGGGGCCGGACCCACCACCGTCACTTCGTCTCCGGCGCGCGTGGCGATCAGCTCGCGCAGCCATTCACCGGCGTGGATGGCCAGCTTGGCAACCGAATCCTCGACGAGCCCGCTGAAGACGATGTTCGCGATCCGCACGTTGGGAGGGTACGGCGGATCGACGCGGCCTTCCATCTCTTCGCGGACGAACGAGACGTAATCATGGGCCACAGCGTACCGAACCGCATGATGGGCCGGCAGCCTCGTCTGAATCAGCACGCGACCACCCTTCGCACCACGGCCTGCTCTGCCCGAGACCTGACTCAGCAATTGAAAGCACCGCTCCGACGCCCTGAAATCCGGGAAATTGATCCCGACATCGGCGTCCACCACCCCGACGAGCGTGACGTTGGGAAAGTCGAGCCCCTTCGCGATCATCTGGGTCCCGAGGAGAATGTCCACCTCCCCCGCGGCGACACGGTCGAGAATCCGTGTGTGCGCCCATTTCCCGCTGGTGGTGTCCACATCCATCCGCGCGATGCGGGCCGAGGGAAATCTCTCCGACAGAAGGCGTTCGACCTGCTGGGTTCCGAGCCCTCGCTGCCGGAGATATCTGCCGCCGCAGCGTACACAATCCGGCCTGGGATCTTCCTTGTGCAGGCAGTAGTGGCAGACCAGGCGCTCTGGATTCCTGTGATGCGTCAGCGTGATGCTGCAGTTCGGACACGTGGCAACCGCGCCGCAGTCGATGCACTGGATGAAGGACGAGTACCCGCGCCTGTTGAGAAGCAGAATACTCTGTTCACCGCGATCCATCGTCTCGACAATCGCATCGTGGAGAGGCTCCCGAATTACGGCGCCATAGTCCACACCGCCCTGAGCCATCGCGTTGTAATCGGTCGGGATTCGGCGCAGATCGATCACTTCGACGCTCGGAAGTCGCCCGCCCCCGACTCGATCGGGAAGCGTGAGAAGCGTGTACTTCCCGGCGGAAGCGTTGGCCCAGCTCTCCAGCGAAGGAGTCGCGCTCCCGAGAACCGTGATCGCACCTTCGTTTTTTGCCCGAACGATCGCCACCTCGCGCGCGTGGTATCGCGGCGTTTCACCCTGCTTGTAGCTCGACTCGTGCTCTTCGTCGACGATGATCGCGCCCAGGTTCTCGAGCGGCGCGAACACGGCCGAACGCGCTCCGACGACGATCCGCTTGTCCCCTCGCTTGAGCGCCAGCCACGCGTCGTAGCGCTCGCCCTCACTGAGCGCGGAGTGGAGAACCGCGACCCTGTCGCCGAACGCGGCGCGGAACCGGTCGACGGTCTGGGGGGTGAGCGCAATCTCGGGAACGAGTACGATCGCCGTCTGTCCGCGCTCGTCCACGATCCGGCGCAGCAGCTCGATGTAGACGAGCGTCTTCCCACTTCCCGTGATTCCATGGAGGAGAAAGACGTCTCCCTCTTTCGCGCTCGCCATCGCGTCGATTGCGTGCCGTTGCGCTGGAGTCGGATCCAGCCTCGCCGACGAGATTCCACCGCGCGATGAGAACGGGTCGCGCTCGACTTCCTCTTCCTCGATCACGAGGAGTCCGCGCTTCTCGAGTGATTTGATCACCGACGGCGAAAAATCGATCTGGGCGCTCAGATTCTCGACCGATGTGTTCCCACCAAGCGATTCGACCAGCTCGAACACCGCCCGCTGCTGCCTCGAGCGTGAAAACGCCTTATCGCGTTGCAGTAGCGACGGTATGTCCGTTCCGAGCTTCACCACCCGACGCGTCTTCCGGGAAGGACGCGGATCCCGCGCACCGGTGAGAGCGGCGGGCAGCACGGTTCGCAGCACGACTCCCAGAGGCACGATGTAGTAGTCCGCCATCCATTTGCACAGCTCGAGTAGCGAGGGACCGACCGCCGGCTCGGCGTCTGGGGATTCGAGGACTGCCTTGGGCTTCCGCTTGAGCGGACTGACGTCGCTCACTCCGATGCAGACGCCGACCTCCTTGCCACTCCGGAGCGGAACGACCACCCGCGACCCGACTACTACCGGATTTGCGAGCCCTTCTTCGACTGCGTAGGTGAATGTCTGGAAGAGGGGCAGCGGCAGCGCGACCTGGATGAATCGCGGCGCCCTGTCACGCACTTTGAAACGCCGCGGATAGATCTACGCTCGGCGCCGGAGTCGCGCCGAGCCCCGGTCCGTCGGACAATCGAATCGAGCCACCTTCGATCGAGGCACCGCGGAATGGATCGCTGGAGAGGAGCGCCGCCCCGTCAAAATCGGCGTAGTCGAGCAGCGGCGAGATCTGCGCGATGGCGGAGATACCGAGCGAGCTCTCGATCATGCAGCCCGCCATGACTTGCATGTCGAGAGCGCGCGCGGCGTGCACCATCCGCATCGCTTCGCGAAGACTCCCGCACTTTGCGAGCTTGATGTTGATGCCATCGACTGCTCCCGCGAGCTTGGCAACATCGCTTGCCACCAGGCACGACTCGTCAGCGAAAACGGGCAGCTTGGAGCGTTTGCGAACAAAGCGGAGTCCCTCGATGTCGTTCGCGGCGACCGGCTGCTCCACCATTTCCACACCCTGCTCGGCGAGAAAGTCGCTCATGCGGACAGCGTGCTTCGCCGTCCACGCGGCGTTTGCATCCACGCGCAGCCGCTTTTCGGGGGCGGCGTTGCGGATGATGCGCACAATCTCAGTGTCGCGGTCCGTTCCGAGCTTGATCTTGAGAATCGGATACTCCCGCGCTTCCGCGACGCGTCTCTCCAGCTCGTGATTCTCCGCGATCGCGATGGTAAAACTCGACTGCGGGGTGGTCGCCGCATCAAGTCCCCAGATTCGGTAAACCGCAAGTCCCAGGCGCTTGCCCACGAGGTCGTGGAGCGCCGAGCTGACGGCGCTTTTCGCCGAGGCATTGCCACGCAGGACGCGATTGAGATGCGACTCGATCGACTCGAGCGAGAATGGATCGGCGCGCTCGAGCACCGGCTTGAATTGTCCCAGCGCGGCGATGACCGTCGACACCGATTCGCCGTAGTAACGATTGGGCGCTGCTTCTCCGTAGCCTTCCACGCCGTCATCGTCGGTGAGCCTCACGATGACGTTGCGGTGGTGTGAGTAACCCCCGCGCGCGATCACGAACGGGTGGATCGGATTCAGTTCGATTGTCTGGTGCGAGAGCTTCATCCAGCGGCCACTGCGGGGGCGGGGCGCGCCGTCCGAGCCATGCGGAACTCGTGATGCGCCGACGCCGTCGATAGAAAATTAATGAGGGCGTCGGCGAGATCGTTGCCCCGCTCGAAGCGGTGCGAAGGATTCTTCTCGAGGCACTTCATTACGATCGCGGCGAGCTGCGCCGGAATCCT
>DATHGO010000350.1:0-2605 GCA_035317585.1 Gemmatimonadaceae bacterium
CCGAACTCACTCACCGTGAATTCAGGAGAGACCGTCACGTTCGCGTTCGGTGCGGTCGCGCACAACGTCACGTTCGACACGCCGGATGCTACCACGCCGACGGACATCCCCGGTAATAACAGCAACGTCTCGGTCGACCGCGCGTTCACCACGGCGGGCACGTACCGATACCACTGCACAATTCATCCGGGCATGGCCGGTTCGATCGTCGTGCGTTGAGCCACCGCCGCGGTGCGGCGTCGCTGATCACCTCACTCCCGGAAGAAAAATGTTCAGCTCCTTTGCCAATCTCCGGCGCTTGCCGGAGATCCGCCGATTTGCGCTCGCCCTCCTCACGGTCACCGTTTCAGTCGCCTGCGGCAGCGACTATGGAACGGGGACGGCGAGCAGAGTCGTTACATCCGTCGACGTCTCGCTGGCGTCTTCAGAGATAGAAGTAGGTCAGCCCGATACAGCAACGGCCGCCGCGCTCGATCAGTACGGCGCGCCAATCGATGCAGGTCCGGTTACCTGGAGCTCCACCTTTCCCGTAGTTGCCGTCGTACAGCCCACGACGGGACTGATGTTGGCGATCGCCTCAGGCACAACGCAGATAAGTGCCACGATCGCGGGAAAGGTTGGTCGCCGGACCCTCACTGTCTCACCCCCGCCGATTCTGGTAAATGAAGTCAACCCCAACGGAGATCTGCCGGCGGGCGGGTGGGTCGAGCTGTTCAACCCCACCGCCCGCGCGGTCGACCTCACTGGTTGGACGATCAGCAACAGCGATGTCTCCAACTGGTTCACATTCCCCGCCGGTGTGATCATCGAGTCCGGCGGATACGTCGCGGTGAACGAACAAACACTCCCGGCTGCTCTCAATGCGACCGACGCCGTGCACGTGTTCAACAAGTTCGGCGTGCAATCCGACAGCTACTCGTGGACCAACAACGCATCGGGGACGAGCTACGGCCGCTGCCCCGACGGGATCGGCCCCCTAGTTACCACGCTCGCGCCAACGCGCAAGGCGGTGAACGCATGTCCTTAAGACTTCAGCGGATTTCGCAGGCGCAACGCGCCGTCACGCTGTCGACCGGGGCACGGGTCGACCCGCGAGAGGGAACGGTGCTGCACGTTCCGGCCGGCCATCTTTCCCTCGAGCCACAATGTGAGAACGAGTCTTCACGCATGCCGGTCCAACAACGGAATTTCACGCGTTCTGAGTCGACAACGATTAGGCGCATATTTGCCTCCGATCTCAAATACGTAATTTCGGATCTCGTCGACGTTTTCACGGATACAGTGAATGGAGGATCTCCGCTTGGATTCCTTCCTCCGATCACTCGCGATGAAGCACGCGACTATTGGATCTCGCTTTTCCCGGAGCTGGCGACAGGATCTCGGCTAGTGTTTGTCGCGTTCAACGGAGATCGCGTGGTCGGTTCCGGGCAGCTCGCGCTTTCTCAACGCTCCAACTCACCGCACAGGGCCGAGGTGCAGAGACTGTTCGTTGCCCGTACGGTCCGCGGACAGGGCGTGGGCAGATCGCTCATGTACGCGCTGCACGACGTCGCTCGGCACAATGGTCGAACTCTGATATCGCTCAGCACCCGCCGAGGAGAGCCGGCCGAGGAGTTTTACAAGGGACTCGGTTACATGGAGGCGGGAGTGATCCCGGGATGGACCATTGGTCCGGCCGGTGAGCGATACGACCATGTGACGATGTACCGGGAGCTCGACCGGCGTTAACTGCGAACTTAAGACCACCGGCCGGGGGCTTTGAGAGGCTCAGATGATGGCTGCGGGCCCAGCCAGGAACGCGCTCTTGCGCGTTTTCGCCAGCGATAACTACTTAGTCTGGCTCCGGCCGATCCGATCGGCCGCCTCCAAATCCCACCCAAGGAGGGCCAATGCGTACGCGTTCCACTCGCTTCATCGCGGCCGTTGCAATTCTGTCCGTCGTTCCACTCGCCGCGCGATCGCAGACGGATACTTCGCTCAAGCTTAGTACGACGAATCCCACCGCCGCCGCGGAATTCCGCGCGGGAATGAGCGACTTCAACAACCTTTCCTTCGAGTCCACCACGGCGCACTTCAAGGCGGCGGTCGACGCCGATCCCAATTTCGGACTCGCGCGCGTGCTCTACGCTGGCGGCGGCCTGCTCGACCCGAATCAGCTGAATACCGAGCTGAATCGTGGTGTCGTCGATGCAGCGCGCGGCACCAACAACGAGCTCATTATAGCCATGGCGTACCGCGAAGCATCGCTCGGCCACAACGACGCCGCCAACGCGCTTTTTCGCGCGGCATCACAGCTGATGCCGGGGAACGAGTTGCTCGCGTGGTCGGCCACGGGTGGGTTCGGCGCGCCGCTCGCGACGACTCGCGAGTTCGTCACGCGGCATCCGAATTACCCGATCGGTTACAACACTCTTGCCTATCAAGCCTGGGCTGCAGGCGATCGAGCCGCTGCCCTAGCTGCCGCGAAACGTCAGGTGGAGCTCATCCCGACTGCTCCCAATCCGCACGACACCTACGCCGAGATTCTGCAGTGGAATGGGAACTTCGCCGAGGCGGCCGCACATTACAAACAGGCTGCGGCAGTCCCGCCCAAATTCCCCGAAGC
>DATHGO010000351.1:0-3436 GCA_035317585.1 Gemmatimonadaceae bacterium
AGAACGAGCGTCTCTATGAGGAGCTCAAGACGTTCTCGAGCCAGCTCGAGGAGCGAATCCAGGCTGCAACCGCGGATCTGGCCGAACAGAACACCCGGCTCCAATGGCAGTCGCGGGAACTGGAGAAGGCGAACCGGCTCAAGTCTGAATTCCTCGCCAGCATGTCGCACGAACTGAGGACGCCAATCAACGCGCTCATCGGCTACGCGTCGCTGATGCTGGATCGGATCTACGGCGACCTCACGCCGAGGCAGGAAGAGGGACTCAACCGCATCCAGGGCGCCGCGCAGCATCTGCTGGCGTTGATCAACGACATTCTCGATCTCGCCAAAATCGAGGCCGGCCGGATGCCATTGCATCTCGACGATGTGGCGCTCGGAGAGATCATGACCGAGATCTCGCAGCAGATCGAGCCGATGGTGAAGAAGAAGCAGCTGACCTTGAGCGTCGATCTGCCGTCGAAGGATCTCAAGCTCCACACCGACAGGACAAAGGTCAAACAGATTCTGCTCAACCTGCTCTCGAACGCGGTGAAGTTCACCCACCACGGCGGCATCTGGGTGACCGTGTCGAGGGACGAAGATGATCTGCGGTTCGACGTCCGTGATACTGGCATCGGAATCCGCGAGGTCGATCTCGAGTCCATCTGGGAGGACTTCAGGCAGGTGGACCAGTCTCGTACCCGCGAGTTCGGCGGCACCGGGCTGGGCCTCAGTATCACCCGGAAACTCGTCGACGCTTTGGGGGGGCACGTATTCGCGGAGAGCGTCTACGGAAAGGGCTCGACTTTCACGGTGATCCTGCCGCAGAGGAGCGTCGTCCGGCCGGACGATCCGCCGCGGGTGGTCGACGAGGTCCCGCCCCCGCCTCCAGCCCGGCGTTGACACGCACCCTCTGAGAAGTAGATTGAACCAACGCCCCGAAGCTCTCGGGGCGTTTGCTTTTCCCGTCCCCCCCGCGAATTGAATGTTCGATTCAAACACACGCACCATCGTCGTCGTCGGCGCCCAATGGGGGGACGAAGGCAAGGGCAAGCTCGTTGATGTCCTGGCGGAGCGCGCCGACTGGGTAGTTCGCTATCAGGGCGGCGCCAACGCCGGCCACACCGTACACATCGGGGACAAGTCGTTCGTCCTCCACCAGATTCCGAGCGGGATTCTCCATCCTGGTGTGCGCTGCGCGATCGGCAACGGAGTCGTACTGGACGTCGAGACCCTTTTCTCGGAGATCGACGAGCTCGTTTCGGACGGCATAGACGTCGAGGGACGTCTATACGTGAGTGATCGCGCGCATCTCGTGTTACCGTATCACAAGCTCGTCGACAGCCAAAGCTCGGCCAGCAAGGAGATCGGAACTACAGGACGAGGAATCGGTCCGGCCTACGAGGACAAATTTGGCCGGCGCGGGATCCGCGTCCTCGATCTGCGGAATCCTGAGAGGCTGAGAAAGCTGGTCGAGCGTGGAGTCGCGCACGCCAACATCCAGCTCTCGATGGCCGGTGCGAAGCGAGCTGACGTCGATTACACCTTGGGAGTTCTGGATCGGTTCACGAAGCGCCTGTTGCCGCTCGCGGAGGACGTCGGACTGATGATCCACCGCGCGATCGTTGGCGGTGCCGCAGTGCTTCTCGAAGGCGCGCAGGGTTCCCTACTCGACATTGATCACGGCACATACCCGTACGTGACGTCCAGCAGCACGACCTCGGGCGGAGCCGCAACCGGCGTGGGAATCGCCCCGGGGGAGCTCGACTCGGTGATCGGAGTGGTGAAGGCGTACACCACGCGCGTCGGTAACGGACCGCTGCCGACCGAGTTCGAAGAGCCACTGGAGTCGGAGATTCGGAGGCTGGGCAATGAGTTTGGTGCGACGACCGGTCGACCGCGCCGCTGCGGCTGGTTCGACGGTGTCGTAGTTCGCTATGCCGCTCGCGTGAACGGACTCACCGATCTCGCCGTCACCAAGTTGGACGTGCTGGACACTCTGGACCGAATCGGCCTCTGCACCGGATACGAAGCTGACGGCCAGGTTTACGAGGAATTTCCCGGCGATCTGGATGTGCTCGGGCGCGCCGTGCCCAGGTACGAGTGGTTCGACGGCTGGAAGACAACGACGGCGGAAGCTCGAAGCCTTACAGATCTGCCGGCGCAGGCTCGCCGTTACCTCGACCGTATCCAGTCTCTCGTCGAGACGCAGATCACGTACGTGAGTGTTGGCACGCGGCGCGATCAGATCATCGGCGTGGAGGGCGCGCTTCCCGCGGGCCCCGTCGGCGTCGCCTGACCCGCGAATCAATCCGATGGCGATCGACGCGGACCTCGTGATTGTCGGCGGGGGACCGTGCGGACTAGCCGCGGCGGTCTCCGCACAACGCGCGGGGCTGCGCGCCCAGGTGATCGAGAGCGGCGTCGTCGTCAGCACGATTGCCGCGTACCCGATCTACGCCAGATTCTTTTCGACGGCTGAGAAGCTCTCGATCGGCGGGCTACCCTTCGTCATCGCCACCGAGAAGCCGACTCGACGGGATGCGCTCGCATACTACCGTGCTGTCGTCTCGTATTTCGCGATTCCGGTGCGCCAACGAGAGCGTGTGACCGCCATCCAGGGCTGGTCCGGAGAATTCACCGTTATCTCGCGCACGGCGGGGGGCGAGGAGAGCAAAACCAGAGCGGGGGCAGTTGTTATCGCGACCGGATACTTCGGCTCACCCAATCGCATTGGCGTGCCGGGCGAAGACCTCCCACACGTGACACACGTCTATCGCGAAGGACACGAGGCATTTCAGCAGGACGTCGTCGTTGTCGGCGGCGGCAACTCGGCGGCGGAGGCGGCGCTCGATTTGTGGAGATCAGGCGCGCGAGTGACGCTCGTTCATTTCGGTCCAACTTTCGACAAAAAGATCAAGCCGTGGGTGCTGCCTGATTTCACCAACCGCGTCAAGGAAGGCCAGATCGCCGTAAAATGGGACAGTCGCGTCAAATCGATCGAGCCGCGCGACATTTTCCTTGCCACCGGTAAGCACGAGAGTCGGCTGAAGGCGGATCGCGTCTATATCATGACCGGTTTTGCGCCGAGTCTCGAGCTGCTGCGCGAAACCGGGGTGCCGATAAATCCAAAAACCGGCATACCGGACCACGACGCCAACACGCTCGAGACACCGATTCCCGGGTTGTTCATCGCCGGAGTCGTGGTCGCCGGCTACGATGCGAACAAGGTATTCATCGAAAACGGCCGGTTTCATGGCGACCGAATCGTTGCCCGCCTGCTCGGCCAGCGCGCGCCGGCAGAGCCGAAGCTGAGCGCGGAACTGGATACATAGCGCCCGGGCCGACTAGCTTTCGCGGATGCCCAACCACCCCGATGTAATGGAGAAGCTCGTGTCGCTCGCAAAGCGGCGCGGCTACATCTTCCAATCCTCAGAGATCTACGGCGGCACCGG
>DATHGO010000352.1:0-4415 GCA_035317585.1 Gemmatimonadaceae bacterium
CAGTTCAACAAGCTCGTTGGAGATGGGTCCCGATACATAAGCGCCGGCGGCGGCAACGTGCTCGCATTCCGCATCCGCGGCGGAACCGTGTTCGGGCGCAACGTAGCGTCGGCTGCGGCATTCATTCCTCCGCAGGAGCGCTTGTACGCCGGCGGTCCGACTACCGTGCGTGGCTTCTCGCAGAACGAGCTCGGCTCGCTCATCTACATCGCGCAAACTGGAGATTTGGTACAATTCCTCTCGACCGATCCGAAGACTGATTTGGCTGATACCGTGGTACTCGCGCCGAGGACGGACACCACCACCTTCAAGCGGATCGTGCCGGTGGGCGGAAACACTCTCCTGGTGGGGAACGTCGAGTTGCGATTGCGGAGCCCGTTTCTTCCCGATCTTCTACAGTTCACTCTGTTCACCGACGCCGGAGAGGTTTGGAACAGGGGCACGCCGCAGGTCAGTAGCGTGAAGCTCAAGGTCACGCCGGGAATCCAGGTCACCGCGTTCTCCCCCGTTGGTCCGGTGCGCGTGGCGATCGGGTACAACTCGTACCAGCGGCCGAAGGGACCGCTCTACTACGAAGGGACAGAATACGGTGGAGCGCCGCTGTTGTGCGTGAGTCCGAATAACGATCTGCCGACTCATTTTAGCGCGAAGGATCCGGTGACGGGTCTCGTTACCGTCACCCAGGAAGTCCCCAATAATGGGTGTCCGGCGACGTACCAACCCCCGACGCTCAGCGGCCTTCGAAGCAGGCTCACGTTCAGCTTCGCTATCGGACAGGCGTTCTAGCTCCCTATGACCAGCCGTCTCCGCATCGTGATCGGGAGCGCCATCATCCTGGTGGGGCTCCTCGTGATCGTCGTCCTCAGCGTCGTCGGTGTCACGCACACCGGCTTCGGACAGACGCGCGTGCGCCAAATGGTGTTGACGATGCTCGAGGGGAACGTCAAGGGCAAAGTCTACATCGGGCACATGAGCGGCGGATTCTTCACCGGCGTGACGATCGACTCCGTCGAGATAAAAGATGACCAGGATTCCGTCTTCTTCGCGTCGGGGCCAATTACCGTCGAGTACGATCCGCGGGATCTTTTTGACCGCAGAATTCTTCTCAGCCACCTCGAGGCGGAGCATCCGGTCGTGAACCTGCGACAGCATGAGAATGGCGAGTGGAACTGGCGCCGCATCTTTCCGGCGAGCGTCGAGAAGCAGAAGAGAAACGAGCGCGGATTCGGACAATACATCGTCGTCGATTCGTCGGTGATCCGCAACGCCAGCGTCACACTGACGCTGCCGTGGCATCCGTCGGACTCGCTGCGCGGAGCGAAGCGCGACAGCGCGCTCAGATTCGAGCTGAAGCGCACCGATCACGAAATCCGCCGCACGCGCGAAGGATTCGCGCGCACCTGGAGATGGAGCCAGGCACAGGCGAATCTCGGCGTCGCGCGGATCGCGGACCCTGACACCGTCGGCCGGCTGGTCAGGATCAGAAAGTTGAGTTTCGCCGAGACCGATCCGCCGTTCAAGTTTCGAAACATCTCCGGTACGGTTCTCAACCTCGGCGATTCGGTTTTCGTCGACAGCGACCACTTCGACCTTCCCGGTTCGACTGGGAAGGCGCACGGCAGCGTGGTATGGGGAAGCGATCTCCCCATTCGCTACTATCTGCACATCGTCGGCGACTCGGTATCGCTGGCCGACGTCGCATGGGTCTATCCAACGTTGCCGACTACTGGCGGCGGCAAGATGGAGCTCGACATCAGGAGCGAGCGGAACCCGCGCTTTCTCGACTACATCCTGACGAAGATGGATGTGCGCACGACCCGCTCGCGGTTGCTGGGACAAATGACGTTCGGCACCGGCGCGGACGTACTGGCGGTCAAGAACGTCGATCTCCAGGCGGCGCCGGTCGATTTCGATCTGCTCCGCACCCTGAATGGAAAGCAATTCCCTTACGACTGGCAGGGGAAGATCACCGGCAACGTGAGGGCGTCGGGCGGCCCGCTCAATCATTTCAAGGTCGAGCAGTCGGCGCTCATCTTCGAGGATGCGCACGTGCCCGGCGCGATTACCGAAGCACGCGGCGAGGGAGAGCTGAACATCCTCTTCCCTGCCTTCACGGCGTTCCACGATTTCAACGTCGACATCGCGACGCTCGACCTGCGCACGCTCCAATTCCTGAATCCGTTCTTCCCGAGAATCAAGGGAACGGTGTCAGGCACCGCAACGCTCGATTCTTCCTGGCTCGATGTGCGCTTCAGGAACGCGGATCTCCTCCACCACGATGGCAACCAGCCGGTCTCCCACGTCACAGGCAATGGACGGGTGACGTGGGGCGACAAGTATCTCACGTACGACCTGGCGCTCCAGGCGCAGCCACTGTCCTTCACCGCGCTCTCGCATTCGTACCCGCTCCTTCCGCTGCGGGGAAGTTACGCGGGCCCCGTGCAGGTGAAGGGAACGTCTCCGAATCTCCTCGTAATTACGACACTAACCGGACCGGCGGGCATTTTCGGATACAACGGAATCGTTGATGCGGATCCCCTCGAGTACGGCGCGCGAGGCCGCGCGACTTCGACCGGGCTCGATCTCCGAACGTTGCTAGAGAACAACGCGCTGCCGCACTCGCAGCTCACCGGCCAGTACGATCTCGATCTGCGTGGCGAAAATCTGGCGACCCTGAGCGGCAAGGCGGTGGCGTCGATCGAGAAATCGACGCTAGCTGGATTCCGCGTCGATCCGTCTGTCGCGCGGTTGCACTTCGCCGGCGGGGTGGGGACGGTGGATACGCTCGCCCTCAACGCAGCGGGGCTCAAGGCGCACGCGTCCGGCACGTTCGGGCTCACCGGTGCTCACACCGGGTCGCTCAAATTCTCAGCGGTGATGGACTCGCTGTCGCGGCTTCGCGCGCTGGTACCGTCGCTCGCGAGCACGTCGCAGCTGGACTCGCTGCGCGGCGGCGCCGAGCTGACCGGGGAGCTGACGGGAAGCGCGGAGCATCTATCGCTCAACGGAATCGTGCATGCGACCGACGTGCGGCTTGGCACGCGGAGCGTCGAGAGCGTGCGTGGAACCGTTCTTCTCGCTGACATCACCAAACAACCGAGCGGGTCATTCATATTCGGAGCGGACACCGTCGCGCTCGGGCCGGTCGGCTTCAACAGCATCAGAGCCTCGGTCGCGCTCGCGTCGCCCACGTCCGGACATTTCAGCGCATCGCTGTTGAGTCAGAGCGGCGTGCAGACTGACCTTGCCGGCAACCTGACGCGGAGCAAGGACACGACAGTGGTGAGGCTCGACAGCGCGGCGGTGC
The DNA here is from genome assembly GCA_035317585.1 of Gemmatimonadaceae bacterium. Taxonomy (GTDB): domain Bacteria; phylum Gemmatimonadota; class Gemmatimonadetes; order Gemmatimonadales; family Gemmatimonadaceae; genus UBA4720. Next base: position 3,308 of record DATHGO010000352.1, read on the forward strand.
TGGTCGATGCGGACAATCGCTACCGCTTACAGGCGCCGAGCCGCGTCGTTCTATCCAAGGGATTCCTCACGCTCGATTCGCTCATTCTTCAGCATAGCAGCAAGGCGAAGCTGGTCGTTGAGAACGTGCAATTCAAAGGAGATTCCATCAGAGGGCACATCCGCACCGACAGCGTCGACCTGCGGCTCTTCCGCGCGTTCGTGCCGGGATTGGTGGATGCCCGTGGAGCGATCGTCGCGGACGTCAACATCCGTGGCGACGTCAAGCAGCCGAGGATGTTCGGGCAGATCTCTCTCGCCGACGGCACGGCGGCGTTCTCCAACCTGGGGACGCGCTTCATTCACATTCGAGCAGACATCGCCCTGTCGGGTGACACCGTTCACGTCAAGCAGCTCGCCGCGGAGACGATCAAGGACCGGCACGGCTCGTTGAACGTCGAGGGCACCATCAGCTTCGAGCATTACGACAACCCGTCATTCTCGCTCATTGCAAATGCCTCGAATTTCCATGCTATCGACAAGCCGGGCCTGGCGGCACTCGACATCTCGACCGGACCGGCGGTGACGCTGACGGGATCGACCCAGGATGCGGTGATGCGCGGCACGGTCCGCGTCGAGCGCGGAACGATCTACATCCCCGACGTCGTGAAGAAGCGGATCATCGATCTCAACGATCCGGAGTTCCAGAGCATGGTGGACACGCTGCTCGCGACGAATCGAGAGGTGATGCCGCGCGCGCCCAAGGCGGTGGCGCGCAACCTGAGACTCGAAAACGTCGCCGTGGACATCGGGCCCGATGTGTGGCTGCGGTCGTCGGAAGCGAACATCAAGCTTGGCGGCTCGCTCACTGTGACGCTTGCCTCGCCGACTCCGGCCGAGCCGCCCCGGCTGGCGCTCGAGGGAAATCTGAGCGCCGACAAGGGAACCTACAGGCTCAATCTCGTCGATCCATTCATACAACCGACATTCGACGTCCAGAGCGGAACGCTGCGCTTCTTCGGAACTCCGGATCTGAATCCGTCGCTCGACATCAAGGCGATTCACACGGTGCGTCAGCCGCAGAAGAGCGTCAACGGGCGGGATGTGAGGGTGGAAGTAGATATCACGGG
>DATHGO010000353.1:0-2972 GCA_035317585.1 Gemmatimonadaceae bacterium
AGTTCGCGATTGATGTAAAGGGAAGGATCGTGTGCCATGTTTGTCTTATACCCCGTGACCAAAGATGTGCTGGCCCGGAGTTATTGTTAAGCTTGACTGATTAGATTTTTCAAACCCGTTACCGGACATACACTTGGGCCACACCGACGCGGTTGTAGTTCTCACCACGCTCGCCACCACAGACGAAGCCGCCAAGTTCGTTCGGGCGCTGCTCGATCGACGGCTGGTTGCATGCGGGACAATTCTGCCCGGCACCCGGTCACTTTACCGGTGGGAGGACAAACTGGCAGACGAGACCGAGGTCGTAGTGATGCTCAAAACGCGCTCCGGAGCCGTTCACGGTCTCGAGAAAGCGTTCAAGGAGTTGCACCCCTACAAGGTCCCCGAGCTCCTCACCATTCCGGTATCAGGCGGCCTCGAACGCTACCTTGGGTGGATCAACGACGAGACGAGTCTAACGATCGTCTAAATCGTCCTATACGTGTGAGTCCCGCCACGTCTTCCAGCACACAACCATTCATGTCGTCGACGCGGGCCGCGCTCGCGGTGCTCATCGTCGTGCTCTGGGTCGGCGGAATGGCGATGATGTTCCGGCGCAACGCCAACGTGAGCGAGGCGCAGCAGTTCGCCGAGGTCGCGCTGAGACTCCAGCCCGCGACGTTTTATTACAGCATCGAGCGCGACGGACAGCAGATCGGCGCCGCATCTTCGGCCCTCGATACGACCGCCAACACGCTCGTCAGCGAAGAGTATTTCGTGGGCGACTACCCGGCCCGGAAATCGGTCGAGCGTACGTCGGCACGCTGGCAAACGAGACTGACGCGGGGATTCCGGCTCGTCGATCTGACCATCGACGTCGCTCGGCAGACGCGTCCATTTTCGATCAACGCCGCGGTCGAAGAGGACACGCTTCTCTTCATAGCCGGCACGAAAACAACCGGCGGTCACCCTCCTGCGCACTACACTTTCGTGCCACCGCTGTTCACGCCATCGCTGGCGCCCGTCGCGTTCATGCTGGGTGGTCCGCACACGATCGGACGAAAGCAGATGATGTCCGTCTTCGATCCCACCACACGATTGGTTAGCCGGCCAGAGCTGACGATCCGTGCGGAGTCGTTGTTCACGGTCGTCGACAGCGCCGCGCGAAACAATGCCGGAGAATGGGAAGTGGCACATCGTGACACCGTGCGCGCGTGGCGCATCGAAGGAGCACCGCAGACCCTGACAGCATGGGTCGACGCCGAGGGTCGGGTTGTCGCAGCGCGGGCCGGCAGTCTCTCGGCCGTCCGCACCGCCTTTGAAATCGCATTCAAAAACGACAAAGCCAAATGATAGAGCTCAGAAGTCTCACCAAGAAATACGGCTCGTTCACCGCCGTTGACTCGATAGATCTATCCGTTCCCGATGGAGAGTTGTTCGGATTCCTGGGCCCGAATGGCGCGGGGAAGACGACGACACTGCGCATGATCGCGGGGATTCTCCAGCCGACGGCGGGCAGTATCCATCTCGCCGGGATCGACCTCGCTCAGGATCCGCTCGCCGCAAAATCGAAGCTGGGATTCATTCCGGACCGCCCGTTCATCTATGAGAAGCTGACCGGCGCGGAGTTTCTTCGCTTTGTGGCAGGATTGTACGGCCAGGATGGCGACAAGGTAGAGCACCGCGGTCGCGAACTGATGGCGTTGTTCGATCTGGAGGAATGGGCCGACGAGCTGGTCGAGAGCTACAGCCACGGGATGCGGCAGAAGCTGATCATCTCGAGCGCGTTCATTCATCGGCCGGAAGTGATCGTGGTCGACGAGCCTATGGTCGGACTCGATCCGAAGGCAGCGCGAATCCTCAAGGACCTGTTCCGCGAATACGTGAAGCGCGGCCACACCATCATGATGTCCACGCACACGCTCGAGGTCGCGGAGACGCTGTGCGACCGAATCGCGATCATCCAGAACGGGAAGATTCGATCCGTCGGGACGATCCAGGATTTGCGCGACGAGGCCACGGGGGGCGGAGGGCTCGAAGAGATATTCCTCAAGCTCACCGGCGAGCGCGCGGCGCGCGACGCGATGGAAGTCCTCGATGCATAGCGACCTTGCCCTGCAGGCTACCGTCGCGGTTCCGACGCGGCGGCCTCCACCATCGCCCAGTCTGCTCCACGTGCTCTCGCCGAAATTCCTGTCGGCCAAGGCGCGGCCGCTCGGAAAGACCGAGAACCGCATGGGCAGGCTTGTTCTCTTCGGACTGATCGGCGCGGTCTTCTGGTTGTTCGTGTTCGGAATGCTGTACCGCCTGCTCAAGTATTTCCGCGGGATTCCCGAGATCGGCGCGCTGCTCGCGGCCAAGCTGCTCGGAATCATGTTCGTGAGTCTGTTCGGCATTTTGATTTTGTCGAACGTGGTTACGGCACTCTCCAGCTTCTTTCTGGCGAAGGATCTGGATCTCCTCGTCGCGGCGCCTGTCGACTGGCTTAGGCTGTACGGAGCGAAGCTGCTGGAGACGACGGGCCACTCGAGCTGGATGGTGGTGCTCATCGCAACGCCCGTTCTCACCGCCTATGGAATCATCTACCAGGGTGGAGCTCTCTACCCTCTCGTGGCGATCGCCGCGGTCTTGCCATTCCTGTTCATTCCGGCCGCGATTGGAAGCGCGCTCACGCTCGTGCTCGTCAACATTTTTCCGGCGCGACGGACACGCGACATCCTGAGCGTCATCGCCGTTCTCGCGGCGGCGGGAGTCGTGCTGCTATTCCGACTCGTCCGGCCGGAGAGACTGGCACGCCCCGAAGGATTCCGCTCGCTGGTGGAGTTCATCTCGCTGCTACGGGCACCGACTTCCTCGTGGATGCCCAGCGAGTGGGTGGCGCAGGGGATCATGACGTGGCTGAGAGGCGATCCGGAGATTCTGCACTTCTATCTGCTCTGGTCGACAGCGGCTGCCGCTGTGGTTTTCGGGGCGGTACTTCATCGCTGGCTCTA
>DATHGO010000354.1:0-2070 GCA_035317585.1 Gemmatimonadaceae bacterium
CCTTCTCCTCGCCTGCGCGACGTCGATGACAACCAATCAGCATCCAATCACCATCGCCATTGTGAACGGCGTCGTCTGGACGGGCGAACCGGATAAACCGTGGGCCGAGGCCGTCGCGCTGAGCGGCGACCGGATCGCGGCCGTTGGATCGACATCCGAGATTCGGGTCCGGGTGTCCCCGCAAACGAGGGTGATAGATGCGCGTGGCGGCATGGTCGTTCCTGGATTCATCGATTCGCACGTCCACTTTCTCGCCGGCGGGTTGAATCTCGCTTCGGTGCAACTCCGCGACGCGAGGACTCCGTCGGAGTTCGTCTCGCGCATCAAGGCATTCGCGGCCACTGTGCCGCCTGGAACCTGGATCACGGGAGGCGATTGGGACCATCAGAATTGGGGAGGAGAGCTGCCGCAGCGCTCATGGATCGATTCAGTCACGCCCAACAACCCCGTCTGGATCAATCGCCTCGATGGCCACATGGCTCTCGCCAACACCGCGGCGATGCGCGCCGCCCGGGTACCGATGTCGGGGGGCGACATAGCGGGTGGTACGATCACCCGTGATGGTTCCGGACAGCCGAGCGGAATCTTCAAGGACAACGCGCAGGGGTTGATCGATCCGACCGTTCCGGATCCGGATCCGGCGATGCTCGATCGGGCCCTCGACGCGGCGATGTCCTACGCGAATGAGCGAGGCGTGACATCGGTCGACCATATGGGAACGTGGTCGGATCTCGCGGTGTTCGAGCGCGCGCGGCGCGCCGGAACCTTGCGCACGCGCATTTACGCCGCGGTGCCGCTCTCAACGTGGGCGCGGCTGCGTGACACCGTCGCCGCGCGCGGACACGGAGACTCGTGGCTCCGCATCGGCGGACTCAAGGGATTCGTCGATGGATCGCTCGGCTCGCATACGGCGGCAATGATGCGGCCGTTCGCCGATGCGCCGGGCGACAGCGGACTGCTCGTTAATACGCCGGAGGATCTCTATTCTTGGGTCTCCAACGCCGACAAGGCGAGCTTGCATGTCATCGTGCACGCGATCGGTGATCGCGCCATCAATCTCCAGCTCGGCATCTTCGAGCGCGTGGAGAGCGAGAATGGCGCTCGCGACCGCCGCTTCAGAATCGAGCACGCGCAGCACATCGCGCCGCCGGACATACCGCGGTTCGCCCAGCTGGGCGTGATCCCGAGCATGCAACCGTACCATGCAATCGACGACGGGCGCTGGGCAGAAAAGGTCATCGGTCTCGAGCGCGCAAGGACGACCTACGCGTTTCGCACTCTCAGGGACACGCGCGCGACGCTTGCATTCGGAAGCGACTGGCCCGTCGCGCCCGCGACACCGCTCGAAGGCATCTATGCAGCAGTTACGAGAAGAACGCTGGACGACAAGCATCCCGACGGCTGGATTCCGGAGCAGAAGATCACAGTCGAAGATGCGCTTCGTGCTTACACCAGCGGCGGGGCTTACGCATCCTTCGAGGAGCGCGAGAAGGGATCCCTCGCGGCCGGCAAGCTCGCCGACGTCGTGATCATCGATCGCGACCTCATGAAAATCGCCCCGGAGAAGATCCGCGACGCGAAGATAGATTACACGATCGTCGGTGGTCGGATCGTGTACGACCGCAATGCCGCATCCCGATGACGGAGACAAAGGAGCACTGATGGCTGCAAAGAGCGAATGTAAGTTTTACCGCTGGGACTCGATGAAAAAGGAGCGGGTGTCCGACATGCTCGAGCGCCGGCTCATCACTGGCGATCGCATGATGCTCGCGCAGGTGTACCTGAAAAAAGGTTGCATCGTGCCCAAGCACTCCCACGAGAACGAGCAGCTCACCTACATTCTGGAGGGTGCGTTGAAGTTCCGTATCGGCGAAGACGGAGCGGAAGAGATCATCGTTAGCGCGGGCGAGGTTCTGCTCATCCCCTCGAACATCCCCCATATGGCCGAGGCGCTCGAGGAGACTCTCGATGTCGACGTCTTCAGTCCGCCACGGCAGGACTGGCTGGACAAGAAAGACGATTACCTGAGGCGCTGACCTTGGATCTCGGTCTTCGCGGCAAGGTCGCGCT
>DATHGO010000355.1:0-2757 GCA_035317585.1 Gemmatimonadaceae bacterium
GCCTTCGTTCCCCACGAATGAGTCGTAGGAGACGGTCTCCGCGCGGATGAATCCGCGCTCGAAGTCCGTGTGTATCACCGCGGCCGCTTTTGGTGCGGTATCTCCGTGGTGGATTGTCCATGCGCGGACTTCCTGCTCTCCAGCCGTGAAATAGGTCTCGAGGCCGAGCAGCTTGTAGCCGGCGCGAATGAGCCGGTCGAGTCCGGCCGACTCGAGTCCGAGTGAAGAGAGAAAATCGGCGCGATCCTCTGGCGGAAGCTCCGCCAGCTCCGCCTCGATCTTGGCGGAGAAGGGAACAACCTCGGCCTGCTCGCCGCTCTTCTTCACCGCCTCTCTCAATGCCTGGAGATGGGGGCCTTCGTCACCCGCGAGCTCCGAATCGCTCACGTTCGCCGCATAGAGAACCGGTTTCACAGTCAGGAGGGTCAAAGGCGCGAGCACGGCTTTCTCCCCGGGCGAAAGCCGAGCCTCCCACAGTCCTCTTCCGTCCTTCAAAAACCCGTACGCCTTTTCGAGAACCGGAAGCTCAGCCTGCGCTTCCTTGTCGCCGGTGCGAGCCGTGCGGCGCGTTTTGTCCAGGCGCTTTTCCAGCGAGGCGAGATCAGCGATCGCGAGCTCGAATTCGATTACCTCGCGGTCGCGCACCGGATCGACCGCGCCCATGACGTGCGTGACGTCGGGATCCTCGAAGCAGCGCACGACGTGGACTATCGCGTCGGTCTCCCGAATGTTCGAGAGGAACTTGTTGCCGAGCCCTTCACCCTCGGCCGCGCCTTTGACGAGTCCCGCGATGTCCACGAACTGGACGACCGCCGGAACCGTCTTCTTCGGCTGCACTATTTTCGTGAGTTCGCGGAGCCGAGAGTCCGGCACCTCGACCATGCCGACGTTCGGCTCGACGGTGCAAAAGGGATAGTTCGCGGCTTCAGCCTTCGCGGCGGTGAGCGCGTTGAACAGTGTCGACTTACCGACATTGGGGAGGCCGACGATTCCTAGCTTTAGCATTTCGGAAGAAACTAACTGGTGATGGGTAACGACAACTGAACGGGTGCGAGCTGTCCGTGGCAGAGATGCCAGTACGACAGTTCACTACGCCCTGACTTTTCTCCCCTGGTATCTGGGTACAAACACCTGCCTGTGACCTGAATGCCAACAGGCAGGTCCGGGCGTCGTGCACTAATCACTGGCAACTACGCTACTGACGTCTGGCACCCGTTCAGTTGCTTTTCAGTCCTCAGACGTGGGAATCCGATTATAAAGATTCATCGCCTTCTCAACACCCTCATGAAGCCACGTCTCGGCCGTCGCGGTTAGCTGCGGCATCAGCGCGAGAATATCTTCCCGCTCATCGCGCGCGAACGGGGACAGCACAAAGTCGGCGAGATCCTTGTAGATCCCCTTCCGCTCCTCGCTCGGGCCGACCCCAATTCGGAGTCGAGCGTATTCCTGTGTCCCGAGCGCGTGTTCCACGCTCTTGAGGCCATTGTGTCCACCGGCGCTCCCACGCGGCCGTATCCTGATCCGCCCAACCGGCAACTGCACTTCATCGACGACGATTAACAAATCCTTCGCCGGGCTCCAGAACGGCCGGCGCACGAAATTCCTGAGTGCCTGGCCGCTCAAGTTCATGAACGTCTGAGGCTTGACCAGCCGGACCTTCACTCCGCTAACGGTCCCGTTCGCGACGTGCGACTCGCCGTCCTTCTTCCAGCCGTCAAAATGCCAAACGTCGGCGAGGTGGTCGATCAACCACCAGCCGACGTTGTGACGTGTCGCGGCGTACTCGCGGCCCGGATTCCCGAGACCGACTATGACCTTCAAGAGTTATCCAATAACTACTTCTTGCCGGACGAGTCACCGCCCTTCTTGCCAGGGGACTCATCGCCGCCCTCAGCCTCTTCCTCGTCACCCGGTCCCTTGCCGATGACTTCGGGTTCAGGCGCACCCTCTGCCGCACCCTCAACTGCTTCGACAGCCGGAGTCTCCTCGATCACCGCGCGCGGCGCGGCAAGCACCGCGACCGAAGTCTCGGGATCGTCGAGCACTCTGACGCCCTCGGGAACCTTGATGTCGCTGACGTGGAGCGAATCACCGATCACCATGTTGGTGACATCCAGCTCGACGCGATCGGGGATATCCGACGGATCGACCTCGATCTCGAGCTCGCGGAGCGTCTGGTCCATCACTCCTCCCTCGAGCCGCACTCCTTCCGGAATTCCGTTGAGGACGATCGGAATGTTGACGGTGACCTTTTCGCCGGCGACGAGCGCCTGGAAATCGACGTGAAGAATCTGGCGCCTGATCGGATGGCGCTGGATCTCACGAATGAGAGTCTTCGCCGTCTGTCCGCCCACCGTTACCTCGATGACGGTGCTCTCGGCCTGGATATGCCCAAGCATTTTGTCGAGATCGCGCGCGTTCAGCGAGAGGGGCAGCGGGTTGCGTCCGTGACCGTAAATCACAGCGGGAACCTGTCCCTGGCTGCGAAGGGAGCGGGCGGCGCCCTTTCCGGTATTCTCACGAGCTGTCGCGTTAAATGAGACTGTTGCCATGACTATTTCATCCCTGTGGGCGCGACCAACTTGTGGAACGCCCATTCGATAAAGTCCAAAACTGCTGCCGCGAACTCTTTCGCGACTTTCAAGGTCACTTCAGCCATCTGAACCTCTACTGCTCGAAGAGCGAGCTCACGGACTGCTCGCTGTGTATGTAGCGAATCGCCTTCGCCAACAAATCGCCAACCGACAACACGCACAG
>DATHGO010000356.1:0-4215 GCA_035317585.1 Gemmatimonadaceae bacterium
GGAGTGATCGCGGTGCGACCGATGAAGGACGGCGTGATCGCCGACTTCGATGTCACCGAGAAAATGCTGCGCTATTTCCTCGCGCTGATCATCGAGAACCACGTCTTCAAGGTGAAGCCGCGTGTGATCGTGTGCGTTCCCTCCGGCATCACCGAAGTCGAGAAGCGCGCGGTGCGCGACTCGGCGCTCGGCGCCGGCGCGAAGGAAGTCTTCATGGTCGCGGAGCCGATGGCGGCCGCGATCGGCGTCGGACTTCCCGTTGAGACTCCTACCGGCAACATGGTGATCGACATCGGCGGCGGCACTACCGAGATCGCCGTCATCGCGCTGTCAGGAATCGTGAGCGACACCTCGATTCGCACCGGTGGCGATGAGCTCGACATGGCGATCGTCCAGTTCATGCGCAAGAACTACAACCTCCTCGTCGGCGAATCGACCGCCGAGCAGGTGAAAATCCAGATCGGATCGGCAGCTCCGGTCGGCGACGAGAGGGAAATGGACGTCAAAGGCAGGGATCTTGTATCAGGGATCCCGAAGACGGTGCGCGTTCATTCGTCGGAGATCCGCGATGCGGTGCAGGAGCCCATTCAGCAGATCGTCGACGCGGTGCGCCGCGCGCTGGAGATCACACCGCCCGAATTGGCCGCCGACATTGTCGATCGCGGCATCGTCATGACGGGCGGTGGCGCTCTCATTCGCGGCCTCGATGTCCTGTTGTCGCAGGAAACTGGTCTGCCGATCCACGTCGACGAGGATCCCTTGACCTGTGTGGTGCGGGGTTGTGGCCGTATACTTGATGATGAGGCGAAATACTGGTCCGTCCTAGCGACTTGAGGTAAAAGTTGGCCCGCGCCATAAGAAGCAACACTCGGCTCGATCTAATCGTTCTATCTACCTGCATCGTCCTGGCGCTCGCGGCCCGTGCTCTTCCGAACACGTTGCGCGACCCCGCCGCGACAGCAATGCGGCGAACCTTCCTTGCTCCGCTCGTGATGCTCCAGGAACGATCCGAGCGGGGTCGCCAATCTCTGCTACAGGCGGACGCCAAGCAGGCCATCGTCGACAGTCTCTCGCTCAACTCGATGAAGGCCGGCTCGCTGGAGGCCGAGAATGACCGCCTGAGAAAGGTCATCGGGCTGGGCTCCCGGCTCCGCTGGGGTTTCATACCGACCGAGGCCCTGCACGGCCGCGGAGTAAGAGATGAAACCACCGTGATTCTCAGCGCCGGCACGCGAGCGGGCGTGAGCAGGCTAAGCCCGGTGATCGCTCCGGAAGGTCTCGTCGGTGTGGTCGATCAGGTCGATCCAACGATGAGCCACGCCATGCTGTGGACGCATCCTGATTTTCGCGTCAGTGCGATGTCGCCCGACGGAACCGCTTTCGGGATTGCGCAGGCACATCTCACTGGATCGGCGACGGGCGGCTATCTGATAGAGCTGCGAGGAGTTCCATTCAGGGCGACGCTCAAACCGGGCGCTCTCATCGTCAGCTCCGGATGGGGCGGCGTATGGCCCCGCGGAATTCCGATCGGAACTGTTCTCGAGGAAATGAAGACCAGCGAAGGCTGGGCGCGAACCTATCTATTGCGTCCGGCGGTGAATCCCTCCGACGTCTATTCGGTGATGATCCTGCGCCGCGACCGGCTCGCCAAGGGATTCGACGGAGTGTGGCAGAACGCGACCCAGGTGGACCAGGCGACCCAGCGAATCATCGTGTCCGGAGATTCGGCCGCCAGAGCTGCCGCACTTGCGGAAGCCGCGGCTCGCAGAGCAGTGCTCGACAGTATCGCCCGCGCGAATGGTGGGGTTCCGCTCGGCGTAACCGACAGCGTGAAAGCCCCCGCCGTCGCTCCGAAACCAGCTCCAGTCCGTAGAGTCGCACCGGTCGACACCGCCGCTCGCGCGCGGCGCGATACTTCGGCTCGCGACACGATCAAACGCGACTCCGTCAGAAAGGATACGATTCCGTATCGACCGGGAGCCGCAAGATGAACGTGGGCGGAGCGATTCGCGCGATAATCAGCTTCCTCATCTTCGTCGTTCTCCACTACACTCTCCGCCCACTTCTGGGATGGCGCGCGCCGATGGACTTCCTGGTTCTGGCGCTGCTGCTCGCGGCAGTGCGAGTCCGGCCGTCGACGGCAGCAGTGATCGGATTCGTGCTGGGCCTGATCTCTGATTCCCTGGCGCCCGATGCGCTCGGTGCCGGCGCGCTTGCGATGACAGTCGTCGGCTTTGGGGCGTCGTACCTCAAGGCCGTTTTCTTTGCCGACAATCTGGTGCTCAACGCCTTCTTCTTTTTCCTCGGGAAGTGGGTGTTCGACATTCTCTATTTCATCGGCGAGCAGCGATTGCACGGATTCGAGCTGTTGCAGCAGCTCCTTCTCTGGTCGCCGCTCTCGGCGGCGGTCACTGCCGCCGTGGGCGTCCTGTTACTCTTCATCATGCGTCCGCTGCTCGAACCTACACCCACATGAGCTTTCATCCGAACGACGTAGCCCGCCGAGCGAGGATGAGCTCGACGGCGCTTTCACTCGGATTCGTACTGCTGGTCGGGGCGTTTTTCAGAACGCAGGTGATCCAGAATAAGCAGTACGTGATGCAATCGGAGGAGAACAGGCTGCGTCCTATTCCTCTGCCTGCGCCCCGCGGAATCATTTACGACCGCCACGGAGCGGTGATCGCGGAGAATCTTCCCGCCTACTCCGTCTCGATCACGGCGCCGAGCGTTGACAGTCTGCGCAGCGCGCTGGCGCAGCTCGCGCCGACGCTGCAGCTCGGTCAGAACGACATCAACAATGCCATTCGCCGCTATCGCCGCGCGCCGACGAGACCGACGGTCGTGCTCCCCGACGCGTCCATCGACATCGTATCAGTCCTCGAGGAGCACCGTCTCGACTTCCCGAGACTGATCATCCAGTCCGTTCCGAAGCGGTACTATCCCGACGGACCGATGGTGGCATCGTTCGTTGGCTACACCGGTGAGATCACCGAATCCGATCTCAACGATCCGAAGTACGCGGCCTACAAACCCGGACAGGCGATCGGCAAAGCCGGCCTCGAGAAACAGTATGAGGCGATTCTTCACGGCAAGGAAGGCGTCCGCTTCGACGAGGTTGACGCGAGGGGCCGGCCAGTGCGCGGTGAGGGACCGAGACCCGATCTGAATCCTGTGGGCGCGCCTCCGCTCTACACGAACATCGATCTCGATCTCCAGAAGTTCATGGTCGGCATTTTCGCCGATTCGTTGCAGGGCGGCGCGATTGCGATCGATCCGAATACCGGCGAGGTCCTTGGTCTCTACAGCGCTCCGAGTTGGGATCCGAACAAGTTCACCGGCGGAATACCCGTCGAGTATTACAAGCAACTGCTGGAAGACAAGCGGCGGCCGCTCGTCAACAAGGTCATTCAGGGCACGTATCCGCCCGGCTCGACGTTCAAGCTCGCCACCTCGATCATAGGGCTGCAGGAGGGCGTCGTCGGGGTGAATGAGCACATGCCGGTGCCATGCACCGGCGGTTACCAGTTTGGCAACCGCTACTTCCGCTGCTGGGAGAAAAAGGGTCACGGCTCGCTCGACCTCGAAGGCGCGATCAAGCACTCGTGCGACGTGTACTTCTACCAGCTCGGCCTCAAGATCGGACTCGCGAGATTCATCGCCGGCGGGATCAGACTGACCATGCGGGACAAGTCCGGGATCGATCTGCCGGAAGAAACCCAGGCTCGGTGGCCGTACGCGATCGACTACTACAACAAAAAGTACGGTCCGCGCGGCTGGAGCAATGCAGAGACGCTGAACCTTGCGATCGGGCAGGGCTCAAACTCGCAGACAGTGGTCAACATGGCGAAGCTCTATAGCGCGTTCGCGACCAAGGGTCAGGCGCCGAGGCCTGAGATCGCCCACCTGGTGCCGCAGCGGAAGCAGGTATTCACGCTCAATGCGATTCAGGACTCGGTGGTGCTGGAGGGTCTCAAGGCGGTTCTCCAAGCCGGCGGCACCGCCGGAGCTTCCGCGATTCAGGGCCTCACGCTCGCGGGCAAGACCGGCACCGCACAGAACACTGGCGGAGCCGATCACGGCTGGTTCGTCGGATTCGCTCCCGCTGACCATCCGAAGATCGTCGTCGCGGTACTGCTGGAATTTGGCCTGCACGGATCACGTGCGGCGCACATTGCGTCCGCCATCATCGGCCACTATCTGAAGGTTGGGCCGATA
>DATHGO010000357.1:0-2859 GCA_035317585.1 Gemmatimonadaceae bacterium
TAGACGAAGCGCTTGATACCCGCATCCTTCGCCGCAACCAGCATGTTGACAAATCCGTCCACGTTGACGGCGTTCGTTCGCAGCGGATCATCCATCGACCAGGGAACGGAACCGAGTGCGGCGTGGTGGAGCACATAATCAGCGCCTTCGCAGGCGGTGCGGCACGTCTCCAGATCTCTAATGTCCCCCTCTACCAGGCGGAAATTCGCACTGATCTCGAGAGGGCCGCCGAGAATTTCTCGAAGGTTGGCGCGATGACCGGTCGAGAAGTTGTCGACGCCGACAACTTTTTGCCCGAGCCCCAGAAGCTCCTCGAGGAGATTGGAGCCAATGAACCCGGCAACGCCTGTGACGACCCAGATCTTGGGCGCGGAGAGGAGTTGTTCGCGAACTTGCCGATACGGTGCGGAGATCACGCGCTCGCAGTGGATGAGTGCCCGCCGGGCCGATTCAGGGCGGTAGTGCGCGGGAGCACGTCCACCCGATCATGCGCGCCGCATGTCGCGGCTTCTACCGTCGCGACAAGGCATCTTCCATTCCCACCAGACCACACCGCACGACATTCATAAGTCGTGCAGAGACAGCGTGTTACGCGTTTCGTGGAAGGGACACAGGGATGACCGTTTGGTTCTTTGTCGCGAAACTGCCCCAGTCTGTGGTAGGTCGCCCACAGAGCCAGTCGAGACTCGCGCCCGATTACCCACGCACGAGAGGCTGCTATCCGCGCAACGAGTCGAGCAGCGTCCTCAGGTGGCACCGACTTTTACCACAAAAGTTTTGTGGCCGTACTGCCCCAGCATGTGGTAGTCGGACTACAGTTGCAGCGCCGGAATCGGGCTCAACTGTGCAAGAAGCTTGTCAGCAAAGGGGTTACGCACCTTCGCGGGTCGGCACGAGGTCTGCGAATTCCTGCGCGTCGTGCAACGCATCCGAATATCGAACCCCATATGAATTCTGACTCTGGCCAACTGAACGTGTCCGCTGACTTGCTCGCGCGAGCCGATCTCGTAGCTTGCCCCGGCTGGCAGTTGGCTGCGTGACCAGAATCCACGCCGCTGCTCGCGCGATACGTAGGGGACGGTGGGATGAAATGCGCTACGTTGGCGAGGCGCAGATGGTTCTGTTGCGTGCTCAGGCAATGAGATGGCTGAGACCGCTGGGAAAGTTCGTGCAGATCTCACTGGATGATCACCGCGCGACGGTCGTTCCCTCCACTTCGCAGGCTCACGCCAGCCAGCAAATTGCTGCGGCGATCGATCGAGCGTCGCGATACGGCGTTTTTCGTCCGCTCTGCCTCACACGAGCCGTGGCGCTCAGCCGAATGTTGAACTCCCATGGCATCGCCGGGCATAGCATCAGAATCGGCGTTCGTCGCGACCGCGGGTCGTTCACCGCTCGCGCGTGGGTAGAGTTCGGGCAGCGGGTGCTCGGAGATACAACGGCCAGCACTCTGGCCTATCTTCCGTTGACGCAGGTATCAGTGACGGGAAATCCCGCACTCTCGGGCATTTTGCGCCATCGACTTCATCGCGGGCCGCGTCACTCAGGTGACCGACTGACCTGGGACCAGTAGCTCGAGAGAGACTAACTCGCCAAGGCTGGGATGGGGCGGCTCTTGGGAACGCTGGTTTCCGCATGCCAGGCGATGAGGCGCTCGACCACCTCACCAACAAGGGACCAGTCGCGCGAGAAACTGAGCTCGTAAACCGGAACCGACTGCACGATGGCGGCGAGCTGTTTCGTCAGCCGCGCCGGATCTTCACGACGCATCACGGGTCCGAGCTTCAGATGCTGCACGAGGACCGGAACCGCCGCGGTCGGCGGCACGAGTCGGCGCGATACCGCGGCGCCGCCTTGGCCTGACTCGGCCGAGATGAGTAAATAAATGGCGTCAAGCGGACACCGGGCGCGGTCGGGTGCACCAGCAGCGGACGACGATTGAGCGGACCCAATCTCGTGTCGAGTCATCACGAACTTGCCATCCGATTCACGACGAATTGCCCTTGCAGTCGATGCGAGTCGCGTTCGGGTGTCGGAGCAGAGACGGATGATGTCGTCGCCGGGCCAGATGACCGGGTTATCCGTGGCTTCCACCGGCAATGTGTCATCGCAAAGATGCTCCGCTCCCCCGCGCGTCAGCGCCAGCGCGATGGTCGACTTTCCGGACCCTGACGCTCCTACAAATGCGGCTGCGCCCCCGGCAATACGAACCGCGCTGCCGTCCAGCCACGTGATCGATGCGTGGTCGACGCAGTACGGTAGCACCCGCGAGACAAAGTCGGCTCTGGCACCGTCGAGGTCTCCATGTGCAGCCGGCTCAAACAGGATGCGTCGGCCTTCGGCAAACACTTCGAAGGAGCCGGTGCAGGAATGAGAATAACGGAACCAGCCATCCCCACGCGTGAGCCGGATGCGACATGTCGGGGAGAGCTCGGCATCGGAGAGCACTTCTGCGTCGCAAAGTCGGGAAAGCGTTCCCAGGCGTAACATCCAATTGGGCGCGCGACCGTGCGCGTGCGTCAATTCGGGAAACGTCAGCTCGGAGCGAAGGCAGCCGCCAAAGACGAAATAGTCAGGCATTGTTGACGGTCCAGAAGCAGCAAAGGTGCCGATATCGGCTCGCGTCCTCGCGACGGCCCGGTCACGACAGCGAGGCCGTCTAAGTCTCTGCTATCGCAATGGTTAGAGCTCGGTCGCGAGCTTCGACGGTGTCGGGCTGAGTGTCTGCCACCGAACGAGGTTGTTGTAGCAGAGCAACACGAGTGTGACGAGGGAGATCTTCCCGGAACTTCCCTCAGGCTAACGCTGAGCGTCGCTCGGGCGGCGCCAATCCGTCTATATTGGCTACGCCTACAAAGG
>DATHGO010000358.1:0-3419 GCA_035317585.1 Gemmatimonadaceae bacterium
CCACCGCCTGCTTCAGGATTCTTCGCTTGGTCTCGAGGGTAACGAGAGGCTCAACGTCGTACCCCATGATCCACGGAAGCGGCAGGTGCGCGTGCGTCGGAACCAGATCGCCGAGGTAGAAGGCGCGCTCCCCCGCTGACTCGATGAGGATACTCTGGTGAAACGGAGTGTGGCCCGGAGTGGGAATCACTCTAATTCCCTTTACGATTTCCTTTTCGCGCGAGACCCATTCGATCTTGTCAGCTGCTTCAACAGGTAACCAGTTCCGTTCGAAGTAGCTGGCCGCGGTCCGTTCGTTCGGGTTCATGGCGTAGTCGTACTCGCCGCGCCTCACGATGTACGTTGCGTTGGGAAAGCTGATCTCCAGTGATCCGTCGGGCCTATTGCGCGTGTTTCCGCCCGCGTGGTCGAAATGGAGATGCGTGTTGATCACAAGGGCGATGTCGGTTGGCGCGACCCCGATCTGCTTCAGCCCATCCTCGAGCATTGTCGCGCCGTCCGCGCCCTCGTTCTCGAGTCCGTAAATATCCTTGAACTTGTCGTTCTCCTTATTGCCCGCGCCGGTGTCGATGAGGACGAGCCCCGATGGATGCTCGATGAGCAGGCATCGCATGCCGAGCTGTATCCTGTTCCGCTCGTCGGCGGGGATCCGCTTCACCCAGAGCGGCTTCGGAACGACCCCGAACATGGCGCCGCCGTCGAGCCTTTGCCCGCCAGCCTGAATCGCGTGAACCGTGAGGCCGCCGATCTTGCGGCGCTCCACGAGCGGACTCGGTGCCGTCACGCCGTAGTATCGCGGGTTACGGGAGTCGGCAGCCCCGACGCCCTCCGCTTTTTCCGGCGCCCGCTTGGCGTTCGAAGCAGCGTCTGGAGCTCGCCCCAGGTTCCACAGCCCCGATCGGCCAGATCTGACATCATCCGCAGCAGGCACTTCGCCGTGGCGAGTGCATCTCCGCCAGCGCGGTGGCGGTTGCGGATCTCGACACCGTAGTATCGCGCCACGTAGTCGAGCGAGCGGCGAGTGAGCTGGGGGAGAACCTTACGGGCGATTTTCACAGTGCAGAGGCGCCGCCCACGCAGCTGGCGGCCAGTTGAGCGGGACAGCTCTGTTGAGACGAAGCGCCAGTCGAACGCCTCGTTGTGCGCGACGAACACGTTCCCCTCTAGCACGCGCATTACATCCGGCGCGATGCGATCGAACGTGGGCGCGTTCCTGACCATGTCCCAGGTGATGTTCGTCAGCCGGGTGACAAAGGGCGGAATCGAACGCTGCGGATTGACGAGCGTCTCGTACACCTCGACGATTTCTCCGTCGCGTACGACTACTGCAGCGAACTCCGTGATGCGATCGCCCAGCCCGTATTGCCCACCCGTCGTCTCGGTATCGACCACGACGTACGACAGCCCGTGAAGGGGCTCGTCCGAGGAATGGCGAGGCAAGCGGGAGCGCTCCCGCGTAACCGTATAAGGTTTCACCGTCAGGTCGGCGAGCATCCAGCGTCCGTCCCCGTTCCGCACGAACTGGGGCCGCCCCGCGAACATCGCGTGCGCCATATGCTCGGCGACAATTCGTGGGGCACCGGGAAGACTGCAGATGTGCCCGATGAGATCCACGACATCGGCCGGCCCCGCCGAGAGATAAGCAAGAGCGCGCGTGGTGAGCAGAGTGTCTTCGGGCTCGGAGTAAACTCCGCGCGTCAGATCCACGGATCGTCTCGCGTGATCGGACAGGTCATGCAGTGCGGTCCACCCCCGCCGCGGACCAGCTCTCCACCTTCGAACGTGATCACGGCACGCTGGTGCGCCGGAATCTCCGACTTGTCCGATAAAAAGTCGGATGCGGAAATTGTTTTGAAGCCAGCTTTATCCAGCTCTCGCAATGTTGTCTCGTTTCGTGCGTATGAGGTGATCACGCCGGGCCGAAGCGTTGTGTTGTTGCAACCGGACGCCCACTGCTCACGATCCTGGACGATTCTCTTCGAGCCTCCGCAAAGAATCGGCTCCATGGGCAGCCCGCATTGCTTGAGCGCCGCGAACAAATCCGGCTGCTGTTTCATGTGGCTGTCGCCCTTCTGCCACTGAAGTATCGGCAGACGGTACGGTCCAATGAAGTGGGGCGGATAGATCACGCACAGCTCGCGATCGACGTGGGTGAAAATCATGTCGAGGTGGATGGCGGTCGCCTCCTGCGGCATCACGACAACGATGAGGTTGGTGACCTCCGTCTGATCGAACAAAATAGTTGCGAGGCTGTCGATTCCCGCGGGGCTCGATCTCTCGCTGAACCCGATGAGCAGCACGTCTTCGCGGAGCGGATGCACATCGCCGCCTTCGAGGGTGTGGTTGAGGCGCCGCTCGACCGAGCCATCGTAGACGATACCCTTGTTACTGAGCTTGGGATGGGACGTGAAGAGCGCTTTCATGATCAGCTCCTCAGTCCACCGCGCGTGAAACCGCATCGACCCGATCATCATGTTCTGATTGATCGCCATCGCCGAGTCGCGCGTAAAGAACAGATTGGGCAACGGTGGAAGCGAGTAGCTGGATTCGTTTAGGGTGCGCGAAAGTGGTCCTGGCTCCTCCTCCTTCCCTTCGATAAGCAGGTTCACGACAGCCTCGGGTGGAAGCCCGCGCAGGTCCGAAGCAAGGGGTTCCAGCGGAACGACATCGAGAGTCTCACGAATGATCAGCTCGCGGACTTCCGGATCCTCGAGGACGTCGGTGAGCAGATCGCGCACGTGAAGCACTTCGCAGAAGCGCTCGAGAACCTGGACGAAGCGCCGATGTTCGCGCTTGGCGAGATCTGCGTCGACGATGTCGTCGTAAAGAAAATCCGCTCTGGTGCTCGGAGTAACTGCGAGTAGCTCATTGCCGGGGCTATGGACCAGAACGGTGCGAAGCGCGCCGATTTCGGAAGTGACATGGACTGGCATCACCCGAAAGGTAGCGGCGAAGGGCTTGGTACAAAGGGCGGGAAATGCAACTGAACAGGCGGGAGGTCCCAGTAGGTAAGTTGCGAAGTGTTTTAGTTCACTACGCCCTGACTTCCCTCAGTGGCATTCGACGCACAAGCAGTTGGTCAGACGTGACGGGGATAAGTCCGGGCGTCGTGAACTAAGAGCCTGGCATCTCCGCCACTGGGACCTCCCGCCTATTCAGTTTGCAGTGCGTCGCTTGCAGTGATCCGTTTGCAACTCGCAGTTCCCGTTTCTTGCCTATCCCTCGCCATCCGGATTAGTTTGTGAATTACTTCACAAGCAAGATTTGAAGCGGATCGCAGAATCGACGGTCAGGCGCCTTTCCCTTTATCTGAGCTTCCTCGAGGGTATCGAGCGCCAGGGTCTCAAGACCATCTCGAGTGACGAGCTCGCGCGGCTCGGCGGGACGACGTCCGCTCAGGTGCGAAAGGATCTTTCACT
>DATHGO010000359.1:0-6177 GCA_035317585.1 Gemmatimonadaceae bacterium
TCGAGCTGCTGTGTGAGCGCCTGCCGCTCGCGCGTCGGTCCGAGGTCGAAGCGCATCATTGCAGTTACAGTGACAGGCGCTCTTACAGCGGTGAGCGCGGGTAGAGTGGAGCCGAATCTCTGATTCACGTCGTACTTGTAGCGCTGCGTTACTGGATCGAACCCGCGGACGGCGAGGAGGTTCGGATCGGGGAAGGCGAACTGTCCCCACCCGCGCAGATTGTTGTTGCCGTGCAGAAGCAGATCGGCGGCGCCGAGTGGGTTGCCGACTTGCAGCGAGAGCGTCGCGCGCTGCGGCATCCGGAACTTGAGCGGATTGAAGGAGAGCGACATCGTTGCCTGCGACGTCCACGGGCCCTGGCAGCTGTTGCGCGCCGCGAGGGAGCCGAGCTGTTTCCGGAGGCAATCGCGCGCGTTTCCGGTGGCACCGCTAAGGAGCGACTGCATCGCAGCGGCGAGAGCCGGGTCGGCGGTAGTCGCCGGATCGTAGACGAATGCGCGGTCGTTCGAATATCCATCTCCGTTGATGTCGCCCGAGACGATCGGCGTGTATGGCGTCCCGGAGCGGAAGTTGCCGAACCAGTTTACGCGCACCGCGTCGAAGAAGTTATATCCGAGATTGTATTGGATCTGGTGGCGCGAATCGAAGGGTGATCTCGCCCACTCGATATCGAGAGGATTGCCCGCGGTATTGCTGAAGCCGCGGATCCGCTCGCGCAGATTGGAGTAGACGTACGACAATCCCCAGCTGTAGTTGCTGTTGAATGTCGACGGCGACACGCTGAATCTCAGTTGACGGCTATCGGATCTCAGATCCGAGCGCAGCTCCGTCACGCGCGAGAAGAGCTGGCTCACCCGCGCATCGCGCGATGCGATCGTGCCTGTGGTCGGAACGATGCTCGTCGTCTGGACGAAGACCGGACGGTGTGCTTCATCGGGAAGGGTGAATTGCACCACCGGCTTGAAATTCAAATCGACTATTCCCGACTGATTCATGTTGCGAGAGTATGTCGCTTCGATGTTCCCGGCGAACAGATTGTTGAGAAGCGGACCGCTCCAGTTGAGATTCGACCTCAGGCTCCGGGGCGACGCATAGTCCTTGGCGAAGAACGTCACATTCGGTACCGTGCTCGCGAATACACTGCCATCGCTGCACTGCGCCGGGATGGCCGACGGATTGTTCGCGTAGCTGCTCCAGTCGGGGGTCGGCGTCGCGGGGCCCGCGCACAGTACCTGTTGCAACGCGCTCGCCAATCCAGTGTTGTCGATCGCTCCACTGATCAGCGTAGTGTTTGGCGTATTCTGAAAGAGGCCGATTCCACCGCGCACGACCGCTCGCGGGCCTCTGACCGCTCCGGCAAAACCCGCGACCTGGGGTGCCGTTCCATAGCTCCACGAGAATCCGAGGCGCGGGCTGGCATAGACGTGATTCGGCGCGCGGTCGTTGCGCTCTCCGAACACCGTCTCGAGGTCAGGGTTGAACGTCGGTGTCGCCGAGAATCTGTTTCCGTCGAGTCGCACGCCGTACTGAAGCTGCAGGTTGTCGCTCCTCTTGTAGGAGTCACCCAGCGAGAGTCCGCCGACGAACTGGCTTCCGCTCCTGATCCTCGGCGAGAGCTGTCTGCTGAACGACGATGGTTGCTGCGCCTCCAGGTCCGCCAGCGAGTTGAAGGTGAAGGAGCCGAGTGTGTTCGACTGCTGATTCAGTGTGAATGCATCTCGGCGCGCCTCGGTGGTGAATTTGATCCGGTGCTTGTTGCTGCTGCTGAACCACGAGAGCTGATTCGTGAGCTCCGTGCCGGTGTTCGTCTGGCTCGTGTTCATGTTCGAGCTTCCGCCGAACGACACCGGCTTGATGCCCGTCGATCCATCTGGAAAGGTCGATGTTATCAGCACCGTGCCGCTCGGCAAGTCGAGATACGGCGATCCATAATTGCGTGAGCGATTCAGGCCGAGCGAGGTCTCGCTCAGGATCCCGATGCCGAAATAATTGGTGTGGCGTGTCTGGAGTCCGCCGTTCCAGTTCGTCCTGTCGCCGCTGTGCGCGGGGAGCTCGGTCGTGAGCGACGACGCTGGGGTCTGCTGATTCCAGCTCCCATTATAGGAGAAGTTGAGCGACTGACCGCTCGCGGATGACTGCGGGGCGAAATCGAAGCCGCCGAAGATCGATCCCTGCTCGCCGAGTCTGCTCGCGGGCAACTTGTTGGTCACCGTCGGAATTCCGAGCTGCTGCAGAATCGCCAGCAGGCGAACGACCGAGTCGGGCGCGATTCCCGACGTCTGGAGTCCGATCGCGTCGGTATTGAGAAGCGACCGCAGGTCGTTGGATCGTCTCCCGATCTGGTACGCAAAGTTGTAGAACGAAGCATCCTGTCTGATCGGACCCACGAGCAGTCCGCCGACGGAAACGTTGTTGTACTGCTGGCCCAGCGATCTCGCGGCGCGATCGGTCCACTGCAGCTGCGGCGCGTCGAGATTGAGGCTCATCGTGCGCGTGATGAAATTGGAGCCGGGCCGTCCGCGAATCTGGAACTGCGCGCCGCTGAAGCCGCCGCGCGAAACGTCGTAGGGCGTGGTTACGAGCGACGTCGAGACGTTGGCGTCGCGCGGAAGATTCGATCCCCCGAAATTCAGTCCGTTGAGCGTCGTCTGGTTCTGGTCGGGAGAGAGACCGAGCACGGAGAACCCGGACGGATCGCCATCCTGCCCCGGAACCAACGTGACTCCGGGAAGGGATGCGGCCATCGAAGCGATGTCGCCCTGTTGATCGGCGGGCACCGCGCTGTTGTCGACGGGCCGTTCGCTTCCGCTGATGTCCGGAGTGGCGTCGTTGCGCTCCGGGCGATCGCGCTGTCCGACGACCCTGACGGTGTCGAGCTGCCCCGCGGCGCGGAGCAACCTTGCATCGGCAACGAGGATCTCCTGGTCAGCGGTTCGCTTGACCTCGAATCTCCGGGCGGCGTAGCCGATTGCGGCGAACTCGACGAAGTAATCCCCTTCTCCGCCGGGGAACGTGATCGTGTAGCGGCCGTTCTTGTCGGTGCGGGCGCTGCGATTGACGTTGCCCGAGAGCGAGGTCGCCGTGACTTTCGCGTCCTCGAGCGGTTTTCCCTCGGGGCCGAGCACTTGGCCGCGGATCACGTCCAACTGCTGCGCCTTGACTGGGACGGTGACTGCAGCTGCTATGATCGCAGTAATCAGTAGAGCGCGGAGCACCTTAGCTGTCAGCATGACAGGTTGGACGCCGGGTTGTCTCAGAGGGTTGCCCTGCCGGTATGAAAGCTCCCAGCGAAGTCGCTGCAAAGCCTTCAGCTCCCTGCTTCAGTTTTGTGGATGCGATTGGTGCCCGTGGCGCCGTCCACCGCGGTTACGGATCGACGGAGTCACCCGGTCTAGGGGGTGTCCGCTTGCCGCGCACTGGAACGATGGCCGCCTTGCTTAGCAGTGAGCACAGTTCCTTGTCGGCCAATTTGTCCCAGTCATCAGGGTAATGCGCGAGGCGCCGACGCTCGCTCGGCGATTCGAAGCAGAGCCAGCCCTCGCCGTAATCGCCGAGGTAGTCCTCGGCCGCCGTCCTCGGATGGATCGACGAGCGCAGAACGGGCCACACTCTCCACTTCACACTCTTCTCGTCGATAAAGTCGCGCACTGCCATCAGCCCTTCCCCCTTGCACGGTGATCCGAATCGTACAGGCCTTCCCGCGTGAGCGGGACGCCGGCGCGGCCTCCTGGCGCCGGCTTCGACAAAAGTGTTTGCACTATGTTTATCTCAGCAGTGCGAAAACCGTACGCGCCCGCCGACATGTAAAGCCTCCAGACACGGTAAGTCCTTTCCCCAACGAGCTTTATCGCGTCCGATTTTCCCCGTTCCAGACCTCGTAACCACGCCCGCAGGGTCATCATGTAGTGCTCCCTGAGGCTCTCGACGTCGCGTACCTCGAACCCGACGCTCTCCGCGCTCCCGATTACGCTCGCGAGCGGGACCAGCCTCGCGTCGGGGAATACGTACTTGTCGATGAACTGGTCGCGCTTCCAAAGCCAGCGGCCGATGCGCTCGCCGATGCTGTTGGTTCGGCGGGCGGCGCGCGTGCTGACCTCGCAGTGATTGAGGAACAGGCCCGCCGGCTCGAGAGCGTTAAACGCGCGCGCGAAATACGCCGGCTGCTTATCCTCGGGCACGTGCTCCGTGACACCGACGGAGGTGATCTTGTCGAAGCGCCCATTAATGGGGAGATCGCGAAAGTCCATCATCTGGATCGTGCACTTGTCGCTCAATCCTCTCTCCGCCATCCGCTCCTGGGCGAATTTCGCTTGCGCGGCGCTCAAAGTGATGCCGGTAGCCTGGACTCCATAGTTCTCCACGGCATGCATCACCAAACCGCCCCAGCCGCAACCGATATCGAGCAGTCGCTCGCCCGGCTGGAGGCGGAGCTTGCGACAGATGTGATCGAGCTTGTTGATCTGGGCCGTCGCGAGGTCGTCGGACTCCTTTCTATAGTATGCGCAAGTGTAGAGCATGCTCGGATCGAGCCAGAGCGCGTAGAAGTCGTTGCCGACGTCATAGTGGAATTGGATCTCGGGTTCCGTGCTCTTCCGCGCCCCCGGGGTGAGCAGACGGAGAGAGCGCGCGTAACGAGTCTCATCGAGCGGCGGTGAAGCGTCGTCGCGTGGGAGCGCGAGAACTCTTGGGATCAGCCTCGCGATTCCGCTGAATGATTGAATGCGTTTGCCGATCGCGTCCGCGAGGCCCATCGCCGATTCGACGTTACCATCGATATCGATGTCGTTCGAGATGAACGCCTCGACGATGGAGAGCTCCGACGGCGGAAGCAGCATCCGCCGCAGCGCGCCTCGGCGTCTGATGTGGAGCGAGAAATCCGCGCGCGGATCGGCACGGCCGTGTTGGATGCTCTCGTCCCAAAGCCGGATGTCGTATGCGCGCTCGAACGGCGCACCGAAAACGAGGTCGAGCACCGCGATGGTGGCGTCGATCGCGGGATCCCGCCGCGGTGGCGGAGCAGCTTCGACTGGCTCGATGCGCTGCGGCTGGGACATTTACTCGCGGGTGGATGTTGAATCTGACGGCGGACGGTGATCGCATACTGTCAGCGAATGGCCCGGAGCGTCAAGAGATTTATTGGGAAGTGGGCGTTTTTCCTCGTGAATCGGGGCCAAGGTGGTACGAAAACGACACTACGGTGATACGAAATAGGCAGTTGGGGAAAAACCCACTGCTTTCACCCGACAAGCGCCGCCCCGCATTTCGAGCAGTACTCCGCGTCCGCCTCGGGCCGAGGACCGCAGGTCTCACACACGGGTGAATCTCCAGCGCGCATAGATGCCAGCGCCTGCGACGTGTACCGCGCCTTGAGCGGTTCGTAATCGGAGTCGGAGATTTTTCCGGTTTGACGGTCGAACTCAAGCTCGCGGAGCGCGTCGACCGCGAAGCTTTGCCGCCTTCCCCTCGCTGCCGATGGGCGGGGGACCGTGGAGACGCCGGCGCGATAGAGAGGGTAGAGCACGTAGCATAGCGACGCGACCGCGAGCGCTGTTCCGATAAGGAGCGCCGTCACGTATCGCGCCTCACGGCTTCGTCGAGCGCGGCGAGCTCTCCCTCGGTGGCGTCGATGTGGTGCGGCTCGCCGGCGGCGACGTCAGGCGCCCGCGATTTCCACCGCTTGATCAGCGCGGCCACGACCACGGCGCCCGCACCGAGCGCGATGAACGGCATCGTGTAGCCCACGAGATTGAATCCGCTCCTCAGCGGCGCCATCAGAACCTTCTCGCCATACACCGCCCTGAACGCGGAGAGGATTTCCGGTCCGGTGTGTCCACCGGCGACCAGACCCATCACATCAGCGTGCATCGCGGGCGAGACGCTGCACGCGAAATCGGTCGTGCGGCAGGTATAGACGTCGAGGTTGCATCCGCACTGGCAATGGATCTGGTGCTCGAGATCGTCGCGTTGCGCATCCGTCATCGACGGCTGTGCGCCGGACTTGGAGGGGAACGTCACCGATCGATAGACATCGTTCGCATCGGCCATCGGGCCGTTGAACGTCTGCACCGCCACCTGCGCCGCGCGGATTTTGCGCGGAAATGCCGCGGCCGCGAGACCGACCGCGGGAATCGCCAGAACGAACCGGCGCCGAGAAATGTTCACGCTCCAACCAGGTCG
>DATHGO010000360.1:0-10099 GCA_035317585.1 Gemmatimonadaceae bacterium
TCGTTGACCACGGCATTGCGGCAGATCGCTTCGACCTCGTGAGCTATGGCGAGGAGCGCCCGGTTTGCACCGAGCACAACGAAGCCTGCTGGCAGCAGAACCGTCGCGATGACTTCCGTATCGTGACGATCGGCAGCGACAAGATCGTAGTACCACCGCAGGAATAAGCACCTTCTCCAGCCGGGCCTCCGAAAGGGGGTCCGGTTTGGAGACTAAAAGGCGGAGCGTCCGCAAGGACGCTCCGCCTTTCTGCATCTCTTCGTTTCATTCGCGTGGCCTTTGCATCTCGGTTGGTCGAGACCGTGTTCGTTTCCTTCACATCTCAGTTTGGTCGAGGCAGGGTATCCTCTCTGGCGGCTAGCTCGCTTACACGCTGCGAGCCTCGCGCGCAAACTGCAAAGGCGCGCGCGAGTCTCTTGCTACGCGAGGCGCCGCCTACGAGGACACCCTGCCTCTCCCCGTCAAGATTGTTAACTGCGCACGCGGCTTTTGAGATCGTCAGTCGGAGCTGGCGACCATACTACCGGCGGCGGCACCGGTCCTTGACTCTCGTCCCACGTAACTGCGAGCTCTATTGCGCGACTGTGGTCGCGGGAGCGGACACGATGGGCGACGACCGGGACAACGGGCGATAGCGGAGAGCCTCTGCTATGTGAGCTGGCGCGACCTGGGTGACATCTTCCAGGTCGGCGATGGTGCGCGCGACTTTCAGGACGCGATGATAGCCGCGCGCGGAGAGACCGAGACGCTCGGCCGCTGTTTGCAGGAGCGTCCTTGCTTCGGCGTGCACTGGAGTTTGTGCATCGAGCCAGCGGCCGACCGCGTATGCGTTGCACGAAATGCCCGGCTTTCTCGCGAATCTTTTTCGCTGTGTCGCACGAGCGCGCTCGACCCGCGAGCGAATTGACGCTGAGGAATCGCTATTGGTGGCACCGCTCAGGTCGCGGAGCGCGACGGCGCCCACGGTGACGTGCATGTCGATTCTGTCCGCCAGCGGACCGGAAATGCGCGCGTTGTAGCGGTCAATGTCCGTCGCGCTACAGTTGCACGCTCCGTTGGGATCCGCCGCCCTGCCGCACGGACAGGGGTTCGATGCGCCTATCAGCGTAAAACGCGCTGGATAAGTCACAGCTTGTGCCGCGCGCGCGATGACGACCTTCGCGTCCTCCATCGGTTGTCGCAATCCATCGAGGACATGCCTCGGGAACTCGAGCATCTCGTCCAGAAAGAGTACCCCATGATGAGCGAGACTCACCTCGCCCGGCCGCGGGAGAGAGCCTCCACCGATGAGTCCAGCGCTGGAGATGGAGTGATGCGGCGCACGAAACGGCCGCATCCCTTCGGTCACACTGCTGCGTCCAAGAACGCCGGCGACAGAGTGAATCGCGATTACTTCCAAGGCTTCATCTTCGCTGAGCGCCGGAAGGATCGTCGGCATTCGTCGCGCCAGCATTGTTTTGCCGGCGCCTGGCGGCCCGACCAGCAGCACATTGTGTCCGCCGGCGGCTGCAACTTCGAGCGCGCGCTTGGCTCCCTGCTGCCCAACGACGTCGGCGAAATCAGTTCCATCGCCGTTGTATGGCGACGCGGCAGATACTTCGCCAGCGCGCGTCAGGGTTCCGTTTCTCAGCTCACGCACGAGTTCTGCCAGCGTGCCCGGCGCCGAGAGTTCGAGCGCGCTGACGCGAGCAGCTTCGGCGACGTTGGGCGCGGGAAGAATGAGCGTCGACACACCGGCGCGCAGCGCGTGGCGCGCGATCGAGAGCGCACCGCGCATAGTCCGCACTCCGCCGTCGAGGCCGAGCTCGCCGACGAACATTCGCTTCGCGACGCAGGCGGACTCGAGTTGGCCGGTCGCAATGAGAATTCCGATTGCGATCGGCAGATCGAATGCAGTGCCTTCTTTGCGTATGTCCGCAGGTGCGAGGTTCACGGTGATGCGCCTCGGCGGAACCTTGAACCCCGAATTCACGAGCGCGGCGCCGACCCGCTCGCGGCTCTCCTTGACCGCGCTCGCCGCCAGCCCGACAATCGTCCACTGCGGCAACCCCTGCGCGGCGTCGACCTCGACGATGACGTCGTACGCGTCAATGCCGACGAGCGCGGCCGACCGAACTGCAGCGAGCATCCCGTATCCTAATGCTCGCCCGGCGGGGAGTGCGACAGCGTTTACTGTCGGCCGAAACCACGGACGCGCAGCATTCATCTGTGGGGACGCGTAAGAATCAAGGCGGCACCACCTGCGCCTCGAATCTGTCAGTTGGAGATTGACTGAGTGATAGTGAAGTCGCGTTACCTATTAATTACGCTGCTCGCGCTGGCAAATCCTGCGCGTGGATTCGCCCAGGTCGGATCGACGACAGACATATTGATGGGTCGAGTCTCGGGACTCGACAGTCAGGCCGTTGCCGGGGCACGCGTCGAAGCCACATCGGCCGAAACCGGCATCACGCGCGCGAAAACAACCGGGACCGATGGCCGCTACACGATCGTATTTCCGGACGGCGGTGGAAGCTACCGCCTCACGGTGCGCGCGATCGGAAGGGCGCCCGTCACGCGCGATATCCAGCGCCAGGGCGACGAGGATCGGCTCATCACGGACATCAGCATGGGACGCAACGCCACCCAGCTCGCGACCGTGCAGGTCCGCGGCGGGAGGCGTGGCGGCGATCCAAACCAGCGGCCCGAGCCCGGCAGCACGGAACGTAATCTCGCCCCCAACCTCATCAATCGACTGCCCATCGACGCTGGCGATCTGAACGCTCTGGCAGCGCTGGCGCCTGGAGTCATCATTGTGCCCGGCACGGATACTACCAAGGCGTCCTTCAACGTCGCCGGCCAGCCATCGAATCAGAACAGCATCACACTCGATGGACTCACCTTTGGCGCCGGGAGCGTTCCCTCGGAAGCGATTCGCAACACACGCGTGGTAACGAACACCTACGATGTCGCGCGCGGGCAGTTCACGGGCGGTCAGGTCGCGTCGACGACCAAGGGTGGGACCAACAATGTTCAGGGCGCGTTCAGCTATTCGCTGCGCGATCCGAGCCTCGAATTCGTGGACGACACGAGTCCCGCGTTCGGCCAGAAATACACGCAGAACCAGGTCAGCTTCGGCGCCGGCGGACCGATCGTGAAGGACAAGCTCTTCACCTTCGGAGCGCTTACATTCTCGCGTCGTACCGACCCGCTCCTGGATCTGCTGGCGGCAGATCCGCTCACGCTCCAGCGGCTTGGCACCAATCAAGACTCGGTGAGCAGGTTTCTGAATCTCGTTCAGGGTTTCGGGCTCCCGCTCACGTCGCCGCTCGCACCCGACGAGCGTCTCAACGACAATACATCGGCGCTCGTGCGTGTCGATTACAACCTCGCGGAAGACCACTCCCTGATGCTGCGCGGGGACTGGCGCGGCAATACTCAGCTCGGGTCGCGCCTCAACGCGCTGGCGCTGCCGCACACTGGCGGAGATCTCAAGGGTTCGGGCGGCGGAGGCATGATGACGCTCACATCCCACGTCGGGATGTTCATCAACGAGCTCCGCGGCTACAAATCGGTCGACAACCGGAATACCTCCGGATATCTGTCGGCGCCCGATGGACGGGTGGTGGTGGCGTCGGTCCTCGACGATGGGACGAGCGCCATCTCCACGCTCCAGTTCGGTGGGAATCCATCGCTGCCGCAGGAGACGAAATCGAGCCTGCTGGAAGTGAGCGACGAGATCTCCCGCCTGACAACCGCGGGCGGGCACCGCTTCAAGCTCGGCGGACTCGTCAACGAGCAAAGGAGCTCCGTCGGATTCGTCCCCAACCGGTTCGGCACATTCTCGTTCAATTCGCTTGCAGATTTCGCGGCCGGGCAGCCCACGCAGTTCACCCGCACGCTCTTCGCGCGCGACCAGCAGTCCGCCACCGACAACCTCGCCACTTACCTCGGCGATTCGTGGCGGGTGAGTCCGAAGCTGCAGCTCACTTACGGGCTGCGCGCGGAAGGATCACACTATCCCGACAAGCCCGCATACAATCCCGAAGTGGATTCGACGTTCGGCCGCCGCACGGACAATTTTCCTTCGGAGTTCCACGTCAGCCCGCGCGCGGGATTCACGATCTTCGTCGGCGAATCGCAGTTTGGTCCACCGCCGCTCACGCTGCGAGGGGGCTTCGGCGAGTTCCGTGGCACCGCTCCGGCGCAGCTGTTCGCGTCGGCGCTCAACGCCAATGGCCTCACCAACGGGCAGTCGCTGCTGACTTGCGTCGGCCCCGCGGCACCAACCCCTGATTGGGCCTCATATCTCGCCGATCCGTCGACGATTCCCACATCGTGCAACGGTGGCACGCCGATATTCGCCAACCAGCGCCGCAACGTCACCGTCTTCGATCCTGACTTCCAGGCTCCGCGGGCCCGGCGCGCATCATTTGGTTTGAATCGCCGCTTCTGGGACCGCTATTCCTTCTCGATAGACGCCGGCTATGCGCGCGGTGTGGCGCAAACGGGATCAACCGATATAAATCTGGACACGGTTCCCAAATTCGCGCTCGCGAACGAGGGCAATCGCCCCGTGTACGCTCCGGCAAATGCCATCGTGCCGAACAGCGGCGTGCTGTCGGTGCTCGGCTCCCGCCTGCATCCGGAGTTTGGAGTCGTGAGCCAGATCCAGTCGAATCTCCGATCCGACACGAAGCAGATCACCTTCGGGCTCAACGGAATCAACCGAAAAGGAATTCTGTTCAACGCGTCCTACACGCTCACGAGCTCGTTCGATCAGTCACAAGGTTTCTCACAAGGCGCGGTGCAGGGCTTTGGGGGAACGGCCGGATCGACTGCCGGCAATCCGAACATCTCTGAGTGGGGGCGCAGCGACAACGCGCGGCGCCACGCGCTGCTCGCGACGATCACGTATCCGGTCAAGCCGGTGTTCGAGCTGACGGCGATCGCGCGGGCGACTTCCGGCAGCTACTTCGCTCCGCTCGTTGGCGGCGACATCAACGGTGATGGACGCAACAACGACCGCGCATTCATTTTCGATCCAGCGGTTGCCGCGGCCGCCGGTGATACAGCGGTCGCGAACGGAATGACTCGCCTCCTCGCCAATACATCGTCGCGTGCGCGCGATTGCCTCCTCAGCCAAATGGGAAAGGTCGCCGCGCGCAGCAGCTGCTCGAGCCCGTGGTCTCCCGCGCTCGATCTCCAGGCCAATATCAGGCCTGCCGCGTTCGGCCTCGATCGCAGACTCACCATTTCGGTGATCGCGCTCAACTCGCTCACAGGACTCGATCAGCTGCTCCACGGCAGCAACAATCTTCACGGGTGGGGACAACCATCGTTCCCCGACCGTACCCTTCTTTATGTGCGCGGATTCGATCCAACGACCGATACCTACCAATACCAGGTCAACGAGCATTTCGGAGCCACCAATGGAACGCGGAACGCATTTCGTGTCCCGTTTCAGATTGCAGTTCAGGGGCGCCTAACACTCGGGACGGATCCCGCACGCCAGCAGTTCAACAACGCGATTGGCCGGGGAGCCGGTGGTCGCCTGAATCCGGAGGCGCTCAAGGCGCGCATGACGCGTCTCGTGCCGAACGCCTTCCTCGACATCATCGCCATCAACGACTCGGCCAAGCTCGATCTCACGCCGGATCAGACCGCGAAACTTCAGACCGCGGGTGACGCCTTCAAGGTGAAATCGGATTCCCTCATCGAGAAAGTCGCCAACATCCTTGGCGACACGACGACGAAGAACCCGGACCCGATGACAGTTTTCACCAAGATTCAGCCGGTGATCACCGAGGCAAGAAAACTGGCAACGCAAGGGATCAATGACGCGAAAGCGATCCTGACGCCGGCACAATGGGCGAAGGTTCCGGAAAGCATCAAGTCGCCAGGATTGCGGCGTGGAGACGGTGAGGGTCCCCGGGGCGAGAGGGGCGGACCCGGCAACTAGCGTGCACGGCAGTTGCGAGGGTATTCTCCCTCGTCACTCAACCTCCACGCTCCGGGAAAATGAAAGGCTTTTTTCGCCGCATCGGCTGCCTCATTCTCATCGTCGTTATCATCGTCGGCATATGGTATTGGTACGCCGTCGAGAACTCACCCACCGGCAGTAACGCCCCGGCCACGGCGGCATCAACAGCAACTTCCCCAAACGCCGGCTGGCAACCTCTCACGGCCGTGGACGCTGAGCGGGGACGCGTCGCCGTGCAATCGCTTGGGCGGCAGTCGGGTCCCGTCTTCGCGAATCTGAGTGCCGCCCAGGCCGCCTCGTACATCTTCCTTGTGCTGGCGAAGCAACTGCCGCCCTCGGCCAAGAACGCTGAAGCGGAGATCGTGGGCGACCGGCTCTACGTTCGCTCGGAGGTCGAGCTCAAGGATTTCGGCGGTTCAAAGAACCTCGGCCCACTCGGAATGCTGCTCGGCGAACGCGACAGCGTTCGTCTTGGGGGCACGATCAACGTGCTCAAGCCCGGATTGGGGGAATTCCTCGTCCAGGAGGTGAAGCTCGGGCGACTCGACGTGCCCACTTCGCTGATCCCGCGCCTGGTAAGCCAGATGAAGCGCGGCAAACAGGTCGAAGGCATCTCCAGGAACGGGCTCCCGATGGTCATGCCGGCTTACATTTCAGACGTGCGCATCGCCAACGGCAAAATCACCCTCTACAAGAGTGTCCGGTGAGTCGCAGGATTCTCGTCATCGATGATGAGCAGGGAATCCGCGCCGCGTTGGGTCAGCTCCTCGAGTTCGAGGGGTACGAGGTGCACACGCTCGCGAACGCGGCGGACGGAATAGCCGAATACCAGAAGTGGCACCCGCACCTCGTCTTTCTCGACGTGAAGATGGCCGGGATGGATGGGATGGAGGCCCTGAGGAAGCTCCGCGAGCTCGATCCCACGGCCATAGTCGTAATGATCAGTGGCCACGCCACGATTCGCACCGCAGTCGAAGCGACACAGGCCGGCGCCTACGAGATCCTGGAGAAGCCGCTCGACACCGATCGCATCCTGGTGATGCTCAGAAACGCGCTGTCGCATCTCGATCTTCAGGAAGAGAACGCACGACTGAAGCAATCGATCGATGCTCCGTTCGAGATCGTCGGCAAAACGCCGGTGATGCGGGCCCTGATGGAAAAAATAGAAAAGGTCGCAACGACCCCGGCTCGCGTTCTTATCACTGGTGACAACGGGACTGGCAAGGAGCTGGTGGCGCGCGCGCTTCACCGCATGTCCCCGCGCGCGGCCAGGCCTTTTGTCGAGGTGAACTGCGCCGCGATTCCAGGGGAGCTGATAGAGAGCGAGCTGTTCGGCCACATGAAGGGCTCCTTTACCGGCGCGATCTCGGATCGAGCGGGTAAGTTCGAGCAGGCGAACAAGGGAACGCTTTTTCTCGACGAGATCGGCGACATGAGCCTGGCGGCACAGGCGAAGGTACTGCGCGTGCTGCAGGACAACGTCATCACCCGCATTGGCGGCGCCAAGCCGATCTCGGTCGACGTCAGGGTAATCGCCGCGACGAACAAGACGCTCGAGAACGAGATCGCGGCTGGAAAATTCCGCGAGGATCTATACTACCGGCTCAATGTCGTTCCGATCCACGTTCCGCCAATTCGAGAGCGGCGCGAGGACATTCCGACGCTGGCGCAGTACTTCGCGGCCACCCTGTCGGCGCGCGAAGGAATTCCGCCGCGAACTTTCACCCAGGATGCGTTGGAGAGATTGAGCTCGCTCGACTGGCCCGGCAACGTGCGTGAGCTGCGGAACACCGTCGAGCGACTGCTGATTCTCGCCCCCGACTCCCAGATATCGGCCCGCGACATCGACCGGCTGGCCGGCCAACGCGCGCTCGACGATGCGGGACTCGCGACACTCACACAATGCCGCACCTTCGAGGAGTTCAAGGATGCGGCCGAGCGGGCGTTTCTGCTCAACAAGCTGCGCGAGTTCGACTGGAACGTATCCGAGACGGCGCGCGCGGTGGAGATGCCGCGGTCGAACCTTTACAAGAAGATCGAGCGTTATTCCCTTTCGCGCGAGCACAGCTGACGCGCCGTACGCTACCAACACCGACATTCGAGAATGAAAAAGTTCAGCAACTACATTGGCGGAAAGTGGGTCTCCCCCGAGTCGGGTGAATATTTCGAGAACCACAACCCAGCGGATCATGGCGATGTGGTCGGCAAGTTCCCGCTTTCCGACAGGCGCGACGTGGATCGCGCGGTCGAGAGCGCGCAGCGGGGTTTCGCCGGGTGGCGACGCACTCCGGCTCCCGCGCGCGGTGACATCCTCCGCGTTGTGGGCGACATCATGACCAAGCGCAAGGAAGAGATCGCCGACGCCATGACGCGCGAGATGGGCAAGCCGCTCACCGAGACGCGCGGCGACGTGCAGGAAGGGATCGACACGGCGTTCTACGCCGCCACGGAGGGACGACGTCTCTTTGGCCGCACGGTACCGTCCGAGCTGCGCAACAAGTGGGCGATGAGCTTTCGCCGGCCGATCGGCATCGCGGGGCTCATCACGCCGTTCAACTTTCCGTTGGCCATCCCCACGTGGAAGATGTTCCCGGCACTCCTCTGCGGGAATGCCGTGATCTTCAAGCCCGCCGAGGACGTGCCCCACACGGGGCATCTCCTGGTCGAGGTGTTGATTGAAGCGGGCCTGCCGCCCGAGGTGGTGCAGCTGGTGCACGGCCAGGGATCGGTGGTGGGGCGGGCGATGGTCGAGCACCGCGACGTGCCCGTGATCTCATTCACGGGCTCGACGGAGACCGGATCGATCATTGGCGCGACCTGCGGCAAGATGCACAAGCGGCTGTCGCTCGAGATGGGCGGCAAGAACGCAATGATCGTGATGGACGACGCGGACCTCGACCTGGCGCTCGACGGCGTGCTGTGGGGCGCGTTTGGTACCACGGGCCAGCGCTGCACCGCCACGAGCCGCTTGATCCTCCACGACAAGATTCACGATCGCTTCCTCAAGATGGTGTGCGACCGGGCCGAGAAACTGCGGCTGGGTCCCGGCCTCGACGACA
Source organism: Gemmatimonadaceae bacterium (assembly GCA_035317585.1). Lineage (GTDB taxonomy): Bacteria > Gemmatimonadota > Gemmatimonadetes > Gemmatimonadales > Gemmatimonadaceae > UBA4720. The sequence goes on from DATHGO010000360.1 coordinate 9,022, forward strand.
AGTCGGAGGTGGGCCCGCTGATCCACGAGGAAGCGCGCCAGAAGGTGGCCGAGTATGCGGACATCGCCAAGAAAGAGGGGGCGAGTGTCGCCATCGGGGGCAAGATCCCTCAGGGGGACAAGCGCCTCGAGTGCGGGTGGTTCTACGAGCCGACGATCTTTGCCGGGGTGAAAGCGGGGATGCGGGTCGAGCAGGAGGAGATCTTCGGTCCGGCCCTCGCGGTCATCAAGGTCCAGGACCTGGACGAGGCGATTCGGGTGAACAACGGCGTGATCTACGGTCTGTCGAGCTCGCTGTACACGCGCGACGTAAATGCGGCCTTCCGGGCGATCGAGGATCTCGACAACGGGATCACGTACGTCAACGCGCCGACGATCGGCGCGGAGGCCCACATGCCGTTCGGGGGCGTCAAGCAGACGGGGAACGGCCATCGGGAGGGCGGGTGGGAGGTCTACGACTTCTACTCCGAGACGAAAACGGTCTACGTGGACTACTCGGGGCACCTGCAGCGGGCGCAAATCGACACGGAATCCAGCCCTTGACGGATGGTGAACTGGGGGGCTAGACTCCCCTTACAACTGAAGACCCGTGGTCATTTGCCGCGTATTGCCGCCACGCTAAACAAAGTGCTAAAAAGCGAGTCGCCCGCGGCCCCATTTGTCCGGGCGACGATTGTTTTCAGGAAATCGCTTTTCCGCGGCCGCTCATGTGAGCGGCCGTTTTCGTTTCGCCCGGAGGGTGCCACATGCCGCTTACGCCTGCCAGCAGAGTCAACGCCCTCTCGGGCGAGGGGGCATTCGAGGTCCTCGCAGCCGCGCGGCGCCTGGAAGCCGCGGGACGGGACGTGGTTCACCTCGAGATCGGAGAGCCCGACGGGGCCACGCCGCCACACGTGATCGAGGCCGGCGTCCGCGCCCTGCACGATGGCCACACGCGTTACGTCGATCCTGCTGGGCTGCCCGCACTGCGCGCGGCGATTGCCGCCTCCCTGGCGTGGCGCGGCGTCCGCGCGCCGGCAGAGAGCGTGGTCGTGGTGCCCGGAGCGAAACCGATGCTGTTCTACGCGCTTCTCGCGGTC
>DATHGO010000361.1:0-8552 GCA_035317585.1 Gemmatimonadaceae bacterium
ACCGGGCAGATGTCGTTCTTCGGAGCGGTCATGTCGGAGCAAGCGGTGAGGACGACGGCGGCGATGATGACGGATGCTGCGAGAAGGCGGCGGATCATTTGAAAAACTCCTGAGGAAGGAAGCGAGAGGACGTTGAGGAACTAACCACGCCCCCAACGTACCGGCATCCGTAAACCTCAAAAGGGCGTTTTCTTATCAGAAAATGCCTGTTTCGTATCAAAAACAGCACTTTTCTTATCATTTCCCCTCGCGCTGCCGAGCTTTTGACGCCAATTTCCTAGGACCATGCGCGCGATCGCCACTTGAGCGTTGCGGCGTTCCTGCCCTCCCGGCTCCTCACCCACGTCAAGCACGTCCTTGCTGATGAGCCTGAGCTTTTCGTTGCATCATCATGGCAGGAGCTCGAATCCCTGATTCGCCGTAAGCCCATCAGTGTCGTAATCCTGGACCCAACTGCGGACGGGATTATGAACGTGGGCGCGGTCGCGGGTCTCCTGAAGCGCTACCCGTCCCTCCCATTGATCGCGTACGTCACGCTCCACGCGCCTCAGTTCAACGCCGTCGCTCAGCTGGGTCGGCTCGGATTGAAGGAGGTCGTTCTTCACCACTTCGACGACGCGCCTGAGGGATTCCGCGAGCGCATCGAGCGCGTGGAAGGCAATGCGCTGACACACGATGTGATCGAAGCACTGCGGGATCGCCTCGGGCAACTTCCCAGGCAGCTCTCTGTCGCGGTCGAGAATCTGTTCGACCAGCCCCATCGTTACACGAGCGCCCTCGATGTCGGCATGGAGGCCGGCATCGCTATCGTGAGCGTCTATAGAAACCTGGACGCCGCCGAGCTTGGCTCCCCAAAACGTCTGCTCGTTGCCGCAAAGGTTTTGCGCGGGTTCAGCTACCTGCGCGATCCCGGCTACTCAGTGCTGGATGTCTCGATCAAGCTGGGATACAAGACGGCTCGCATTTTCTCGCAGCATTGGGTGAGCGTGTTCGGAGTTACGCCCGCGCGCATTCGGACCCGCCTTACTGACGAAGCCGCGATTGAAAGTGTGCTGCGTTGGCTGGGAGCGGGTGACGATGATTCGTCTCTCGCGGACGACCTGGGACATGTGCCCGGGCACAACGCACCGCGCCCGCGGCGTCGCCGGAAGCCGGAGCCGAGTTAGTTCAGAAGCTGAGTCTGGCTAGTCCCACTGCCGGATGCCCTTCATCTCATCCAGAAGGGGCACAGTCGGAGTTGATCCCTTCGGCGCTTCCGGATCACGCGCCTGGCTCGCGGCCCTCATGAAATCGGCCCAGAGATCACCCAGCCTAACCGTCAGAGGCTCGGCACCCAGCTCGCCGCCGATCGAGTCGGCGACGGTCGGGTGCGGCCTCTCAACGTCGCCCACCAGGGGCGATAAATCCTTGCGCTCGGTCATTGTGATGGAGGAGGGGCGCTGTCGGGCGGGTCGAGGTGGTCAAAGGCGATAACCGAACCGCCCGTGAATGCTGTAGCCAATATGCGGCCATCGCCCGACACTCGTCTAGCCGCAACCATGTGATCCGCGAACCAACGGCCTCGGCGCGTCCCCAGATCGTCATAGCGGACTCCGTTCCCGCTGGACGAAGAATGGATGAACCGGCCGTTCCCGGCGTAGATCGCTACGTGACTGATCCTGCCGCCTTGAGCGAACAGCATCAGATCGCCAACAGCGAGCGACCGCGTCGATGGCTCGACCGCGATTCCCGAGCCCGCCATCTGCCGAGAAGTTCGGGGCAGACTGACGCCCTGAATTCCGTACACATATTGAACGAATCCGGAGCAATCAAACCCTGTTCGGGGTGAAGTCCCGCCGTACCGATACGACACGCCGATGTACTGTTCCGCTGTCGGCACAACCCTGCGAGCGGCTCCGCTCGCAGAGGTGGTGCTGACGGGCCAGGTCGTGCGTGACGTCTGGGTCGGTCGTGGGGCGCTGGGTGGCACGTCCGGTGTGCGTCTCGAGTCCGAGGTGCGTCTCGAATACACCGTGGAGCGTGAGCGGCCGCCGCCGAAATGAATGCCGATACCCACGCGGTATTCGATCCCGCGAACGAATTGCGAGTCGGCCGCCGTAGCCGGCGCGGCCAAACGGCGTGATCGTGCCTCGGCATTGACGGAGAGCAAACTTCCGAGGGCGAGTTGTAATCCGCCGCCGTAACTCCACGTCCGGATCGCGTCGGTAAATACCCTGGGCTGGGCACTGCTCTCGAGTCCAAGGCCGGCAAAGCCGTAGGGCATGATGCCTTCCCCAAGCCGGGCGTTGACGGGGCCGAAGAGCAGGTCCGCGTTGCTGGCCCAGACCAGATTGGAAGATCCCTGATTGAGTCCACCCTGGTTAGTTAGCGAGGAGATTCCCAACCCCCCGCTTCCCCGGATTCCGACGTACGGTGTGCCCACGCTGAGGGATAGCCCTCCAATAGTTCTGGTTACCGGGGCAGCGTTATCGAGTGCTCCGTAGAACTCGACACCGCCGGCCACCTGGCCAGCCAAGCCTACAGGTAGGGCCAAATACGATAGGGCTCCAGAGAGACCTATCAAGCGTCGCAGGTGCATAAGCGACTCCACTGAAGAGGTTGGGCCTTACAAAGGCATTAGGGATACCAGGCTGTGCCGTATCGCTAACTCTATGATCCACAGCGTTTTAAGATCGTGAGCCTCAGCCGTGAAGGGCGAGTTGTCACCTTTCTCGGACAGGTATTGAGGTCAGAGGAACGATCTCGTTTGACCGGGTACGATTATCCGGACGCGGAATCAGGCCTTAACATTGGGGCCCCAAAGCCAGTCAAACAAATGTTCGCGGCTAGACTTCTTCTGGGACGCTTGTCCAGTAGTACCTGTCTCACGAGTCTAGTGAACCCTCCACCTCTTCAAGCCAGGAGGCACGAAATGCCAAGCATTGAATGGCGCTCGATCCTGGCTTTGCTCACAGCCGGACTCATCGTGAGCACACGCTCTCCGCTCGAGACGCCATCGATCGGAGATGCCGTTGAGACCGCATCGGCCAATATCGCTGACGACCTCTCCGCTGGCCCCCACCTTGGCTTCGATACTTTTTCCTATCCGGGGGACGATGCAATGCAAGCCTGGGTGACGGCCGACAAGCCGTACACGTGGGTGGGCTACTACCTATCCGCTCCCTGCCACAGCGACTCCTCGTGGGAAGGAAAGAGGGAGACGCTCACAAGCATGGGCTGGGGCATGGCGGTCATCTACGTCGGGCAGCAGACGTGGGGAAAAACTCCCGGTCAGAAGGTCGCGATCACTCGCTACATCACCAAGCGCGTTCGCCAGGTTAAGACGCGCAACGGCAAGCGCGTCGTGAGCTATGTCAACAAGCGTGTTCCGGTGCGCGTGCTGGTGGCGCCACGCGCGTCTCGTGGCTCGAGTTGCTCGACGCAATTCGTGAGCGCGGCGCGCGGCACCGCCGATGCGAACGATGCCATCGCCAAGACCGCGGCTGAGGGCTTTGCGAACGGCACAGTGATTTTTCTCGACATCGAGCGAATGGAGAATGTGCCGCGAGCGATGCGCGACTACTACGAGGCCTGGACCAAGCGGGTGATCGAGGACGGACGCTTCCGCCCCGCGTACTACGCTCACAGCTTCAACGCGGATCTGATTTATCGCGATGTGAAGCAGGTGCTCGCCGCGGCCGGTGTATCGAACGATCCTCCATTCTGGATTGCGAGCGAGCGCGGATTCGCCATCGACAAGGCACCCACAGAGGTCGGGCACGCCTTCGCGCAGGTCTGGCAAGGTCTCCTCGACGTCGTCGAGACCCACAACGGCGTGAGGCTGCCGATCGACGTCAACGTAGCTCAGCTCCCGTCGCCGTCCGAGAATTATCCGGGCGGAGAGTAGTCCACCCTATTTGACGCGAGTGATGAAATCCTCGCGGTGCGGCGGCCGGAATATCAAATCGACCGCCAGCCAGGTCGTCTTGGCGAAGGGGTAACAAAGCACTGCGCCAAGAATCGACAGTGCAACTCCTCCATATTCCAACGCATCCCACGGCGGAGTGGGCCACGTCACGACCATGACTACGAGAAATGCCCCGGCCAACAGAATCTCCACCGCAATGAGATTGAGCGTGTAGGCACCCAGGAAATAGTCCGCTTCACCGCGCTCGAGCAGGATTCCGCAGTTCGGACAGCGCTCTTTAATCTCGAAGAAACCGGTGAACAGGCCTCTGTAGCCGCAGTTCGGACAGCGGAGCAGGAGCGCGCGACCTAGAAGTCGCCACGGTGACTGACGCGAAATGTCGGGATGCTGTGAGCCAGCCATGGGTCTCGTTGCCCTTACACTCTGGTCGGCGCGCACAATTCAGGCCTCTCACCTTGGCGCCGACTCCGAACCCGTCCGCTCACTCAGTGACCGCGCACAGCGTGGGGCTGGTATGGCTCCTCGACAGCGCGGATGTGTTCTTCGCTGAGTTTGATGTCGAGCGCGCGAACCGCGCTCTCGAGGTGTTCGATCTTGGTGGCACCAACGATTGGCGCGGCGACGCCCGGCTTTTGCAGCAGCCACGCCAGCGCCACCTCCGACGGCAGGATGCCAAGCTCGCTCGCCACTTTGCGGACTGCCTCGATCACCTTCGAATCGGAAGGAGAGTCGTAGAGGTCGACGGCGTACGGATCGTTGTCAGCCCGTGTTGTCCCCTCTGCCGGGGACGGCGTGGTGCGCGCGAGCCGTCCGCGCGCGAGCGGAGACCATGGGATCAGACCCACGCCTTCCTCCAGACAAAGCGGAATCATTTCACGTTCTTCCTCGCGGTACACGAGGTTGTAGTGATTCTGCATCGAGATGAATCGCGCCCAGCCTCGTCTCTCCGAGATGCTGAGAGACCGCGCCATCTGCCACGCGTATCCGGAGCTCGCTCCGATGTATCGTACCTTGCCCTGGTGCACGAGGTGGTCGAGTGCCGCGAGGGTCTCTTCGATAGGTACGCTGCTCTTGAATCGGTGAATCTGGTAGAGGTCTATCGTCTCCACGCCCAGCCGGCGCAGGCTCGCCTCGCAGGCCTGCACGATGTGCTTGCGCGAGATGCCTCCCATGTTCGGCCCATCACCCATGGGGAAATGGACCTTGGTCGCGAGCACGATCTCCTCCATGTTGGCCATCTCGCGGAGCGCGCGGCCGGTGACTTCCTCACTCACGCCCATTGAATACATGTCGGCGGTGTCGAAGAAGTTGATTCCCAGGTCGAGCGCTTTCCTGTAGAACGGACGCGCGTCGACCTCGTCGAGAACCCAGGGACGCCACTTGGGGGTTCCGTAGGTCATGCACCCAAGGCAGATCCGCGAAACTTCAAGGCCGCTGCGGCCAAGCTGGGTGAACCTCATCTCTGATTCTCCACTTCGAGATTGCCTCGCTTCGTCAGACATCCTCAGAACTAAAGCAGGGAGCTTTTAGCTCACCAAAGCTAGTTGGCCGGGAGCTTTCATACAGGCGCTCGGCGCGCGCGCGAGACCGGCGAAAGCGAAGGCTTTACGCCGACGGAAAAGCTCTTAGCTATAAGCTGCAAAGCCTTTAGCTCCCTGCTTCGGTTCTGGACGCCTCCCAGGCGCCCCAAACTCTACGCCGAGGGCCCAGGCTCAACCCTTTCCTGGCAACGGTTGTCAGAAGGTCGACAATGGAGATGGTTGCCTACGAGTCTCGGAGCTCGGTGAACGATACCCAACTCATCACGCGCGTGGTTGCTGGCGATGCGGCCGCCGAGCGTGAGCTGTACGAGACCTACGTCGATCGCATTTACCGGCTGGCGTTTCGTCTGGCCGGTGAGGACGAGCTCGCACGGGATTTCACGCAGGCGACCTTCATCCGCGCTTTTGAAAAGCTTGGAAGCTTTCGCGGCGAATCATCGCTTTCGACCTGGCTTCACTCAATCGGTGTCTCGGTGGCGCTGAACGGACTCCGAAAGACGAAGCGGCTCCGGAATCGTGAAGCGCCGATGGAAGAAGGATTGATGATCGGGGCGTCGCGGAAGGAAGCGGAGCCCGATCTGAAGGAAAGAATGGCGAGGGCGATCGACGCCCTGGCGGACAAATACAGGGCGGTATTCGTGATGCACGACGTAGAGGGCTACACGCACGAGGAAATCAGTGGGACGCTCAATATTCCGATCGGAACATCGAAGTCCCATCTCTTCCAGGCACGAAGCAAGTTGCGCGTCGCGTTGGCGGATTTTGCACCGGAGTGGGCGTCATGACTGAAGACAATTTCGAGGAATTCCTCAAGAAAGCGGCGCAGGGTTACAACGCGCCGTCGGCTCGCACTCCACGCGAGGACATGTGGAGCGCGATTCAAGCGCAGCGCGCCGCTGGACCACGCGTCGTGTACGGCGGCGGATCACCGATGCGCGAAACGTCGGGGCGGAGATTCGGCTCGAGGATCTGGCTGGGTGCTGCGGCCGCGGCGGTTCTCTTCCTCGCGACCGGTGTCGGAATTGGGCGGTGGAGTGCTTCTTCGAGCGCGCCACCATCGGTGGCGGTCAGTCCGCCGAAGACTGTTTCGCCTTCCTCTTCGGTCGAAGAGCCCAGTGGGGCGCCTGGAGATGCCGCGCTGTCCCAAACGCACGGCACACCAGAGTCATCGTCGTCAAGCGCAGGTGTTCCTAATGTAGGAGTACGGCCGACCAACTCGCATAGCGGGAATCCAAACCAGCTCGCTCTCAGCGGACCACCGGCCAATTCGACTCCTGCATCCGCGTACCAGCTCGCGGCGGTTCGACACCTCAGCGAAGCCGAGGCGCTCCTCACTTCCTTCAGAACACGCTCGAATACTGATCAGCAAATGGACGCGCAGCTCGGATCATGGGCGCGCGAGCTCCTGAGCAATACCCGCCTGTTACTGGATTCACCCGTCGCCAACGATCCGCAGCGTCGTCCGCTGCTGGAAGATCTCGAGCTCGTGCTCGTGCAGATCGTCCAGCTATCGCCCGGAAGCACGCCGCAGGATCGCGAGCTGATCGAGAAGACCTTGCAACACGACCACGTAATGACGAGGCTGCGCACCGCGATTCCCGCTGGCTCGCAGCGCGGTAGTTGAGACCACTTCAATGACAATGAGAATACTACTCACGGCAGCAGCAATAATTTCCTCGGCGGGATTCGGAGTCAGCCACTCTCCGGCCGGCCATGATTTCCATCACTCTTCTGTCGCATCGCTCGCTCAGGCTAGCGCCGATGCGCAACTGGGCGTGGCGTTCGCCTCGCTCGATCAGCAGGCCACTCCACTTCCGCCCGAGCCGTGGGCGAAATCCGATCCGGCAGATTCGCTATACAGGTTGGCCCGTGAAGCGATGTCGCGCGGCGACTACAAGCGCGCGGCCGAGATCTTTCACCGAATTCCCGAACGTTACCCGCAGTCGGCGTATGCCGGACAGTCACTCTACTTCGAGGCGTACTCTCTATATCGAAGCGGTGGTGACGAAGACCTCAGCACCGCACGCGACCGTCTGACTCTGCTGAAGCAGCGCTTCCCAGCGATCGCAAAAAAGGACGGAGACCCGCTGCTAACACGCGTGTGCGGGGAGCTTGCCAAGCGCGGAGACGAGTCATGCGCCGCATCCATAGATCGTAAAGCGCAGGGCGATAGCGACGTCACCGGCGGTGAGACGCGTATCATAGGCCAGGGGCGTAACTGCTCTCCGGATGCCGACGAGGACAACGACGATCGCATCGCCGCGCTCAACGCGCTGCTGCAGATGGATGCCGAGCGCGCAATGCCGATTCTAAAAAAGGTTCTGGAGCGTCGCGACGCGTGTTCCGTGGCGTTGCGCCGCAAGGCCGTGTTCCTGGTCTCGCAGAAGAGAACTCCCGAGACTGCGAACATTCTCATGAGCGTCGCCCGCAGCGATCCGGACCAGGAAGTTCGCGAACAGGCGGTATTCTGGCTGTCGCAGGTGCCCGGATCGACCCCACTACTCGAGGAAATCCTCAAGGGCAACAGCGATGAGAGCATCAAGGAGAAAGCCCTGTTCGCATTGTCGCAGCAGAACGAGCCGAGGGCAGCGCAGATCCTGCGTGACTTCGCTGGACGCGAGAGCGAGACCAGCGATCTGCGCGAGAAGGCGATCTTCTGGCTCGGGCAGCGCCGCTCGGGGGATAACACGGAGTTCCTGCGCAGCCTCTACTCGCGGCTCACCAACGAAGATCTGAAGGAGAAGATTCTGTTTTCGTTGTCGCAGCAGAAGGGAGCAGGGAACGAACAATGGCTGATGAACATCGCTGTCAATCCAAAGGAAGACATCGAGCTACGCAAGAAAGCGCTCTTCTGGGCGGGGCAGTCAGGGGTTGCGATATCGGAGATATCAAAGCTCTACGACCGCATGGGCGACAGCGAGATGCGTGAGCAGGTCATTTTCGTTCTGTCCCAGCGCCAGCACGATCCGGCCGCGATGGACAAGCTGTTCGATATCGCCAAGAACGAGAAAGATCCGGAGCTGCGTAAGAAAGCAATCTTCTGGCTCGGACAGTCCCGCGATCCTCGCGTGCAACAGTTCCTCATTGACCTGATCAACCGATGA
>DATHGO010000362.1:0-3560 GCA_035317585.1 Gemmatimonadaceae bacterium
TGCGTGCCTGCTCCGCGGGCGATCGCGCGCCGAACGATCGATCCACCGGCACGATGATCACGTCCTTTCCATCCCGTCTCAGGTGAGCCACCTGAAATGTTGGCATCGCATCCATGCGGTTTGTAGCCGTTTTTCCCATGAGTCACGGATGTTTCAACACTTTCAAGTGATGGTCAATGTCGGTTTTCTATCATCCAACTGTCGGTTTTCTATCACCGGATGACTTAGCTCCTTCCACGCGCGAACGACAGCGCTACCTTCTTTGCATGAAGCACGCTCTCGTACTTCTTTCTGTTTCGTTGGTTGCTGCGTGCAGTGACCGAAACACGGCTGGTGTCGCCGCTGATACTGGTGGCACCGTAGTCATTGCAACGATAGCTGATCCCGGGACCCTCTTTCCCCCGCTGATCGTGTTCACATCGGCCAAGCAAATCACCGAACAGATCTACGACTACCTCGCCGATGTTGGCGCTGCGATGAACACGCTCAGCGATGAAGGCTTCCGGCCCCAGCTGAGTGACCGATGGCGGTGGTCGAGTGATTCACTGATGCTCGCGTTTCATCTGAATCCGCGCGCAAAATGGCACGACGGCCGTGATGTCACCGCGCGCGATGTGCAGTTCACGCTGTCGCTCTACAAGAATCCGGTGCTCGGCGGCGAATCGCGCACCGAGCTCGCCAACATCGATTCAGTGACGGTGACGGATTCTCTCACCGCCGTTTTCTGGTTCCACGAGAGAACGCCGTCGCAGTTCCTCGACGCGGCGGCCCAGATGCTCATTCTGCCGGCGCACCAGCTCGAGAAAATCCCTGTCGACTCGCTGCGCGAGGCGACGCCCCCACCCATCGGCAGCGGACGCTTTCGCTTTCGCGCCTGGAACAAGGGCGCATCCGTCGAAATAGTCGCCGATACGTCGAACTATCGCGGGCGAGCGAGACTGGATCGGGTTATCTGGAGCGTTGCGCCAGAGTTCACGACGGCGGTAACAAGACTCTTCAGTGGAGACGCCGACGTCTTTGACGCGCTGCGCGTCGAGAATCAAGCCATACTCCAGAGTCACAGCAATCTGCGCTCGGCCGTTCTGACGGGAACTGGATATGGCTTCATGCAGTTCAACTTGCGAGACCCGGCAAATCACTCCCGACCGCACCCGCTCTTTGGCGATCGCAACATCAGGCGCGCCATCACCATGTCGATTGATCGTAACTCTCTCGTGAAGAGTGTGTTCGACACCTTCGCTGTGGTCCCGGTCGGTCCGACCACGCGTGCCTATCCGACAACGGACCCGCGGCTCGTTCAGCTGCCATTCGATACTTCGCGTGCGGGCGCGCTCCTGGACTCGTTGGGGTGGATTCGCCGCCCACCGGGCGGTATGAGATCCAAAAACGGGCGGGAGCTCGCGTTCCCGCTGCTCACCACGATGGGCAGCATGACCAGAATCCGAATGGGGGTGCTCATTCAGGAGCAACTGCGCCGCATGGGGATTCGGGTCGACCTCGACCAACTCGAGGTGCGCACGCTGGAGACGAAGCGAGCCACCCATAACTTCGACGCCGCTATCGGTATCTGGTTCCTGGGTGCAAGCCCGGATGGAGTCAGGCAAACCTGGACCACCGCGGGGATGGGCAAGGAGGGAGTCAACTATGGGTCCTACTCAAACCCTGCCTTCGACGCCAAGGTGGACAGCGCTCTCGGATCGGATCCGGCCCACGCGCGAGAGCGATTCACTGCGGCGTATCAGATCATAAACAACGACGCCCCGGCCGTCTGGCTGTACGAGCCCAAAACGATAATCGGCCTCCACCGTCGAATTCGGACCGCCCCGATGCGCCCCGATGCGTGGTGGTTTTCGCTCGCCGATTGGGCCATTAGGCCCTCGGAGCGAATCCTAAGGGACCGGCTTTCCCCCCGCCGTTAACCCCTGTTCTGGGGCCTTAACTCTTCCAAGGTGACATGAAACCGCCCCTAAGGTGATACGAAACAGGCATTTCATAAAGTCGGGAAGAGTAGCATTTTATAGCACCAAAATACCCCCAAAAACGGACCCCGAATGATCCGGCATCAGGTCTATTTCGACACACTTGGCTCCATGAAGGAGGATAGCGCGTCCTGGCGTGTCACATTCGCCGGACTCTCCGTTCTGCGCCTCGTAGATACCATGGTTGACACCGGATCGCCCATCGATCCGACAGGCTGGGCGCAGCTCCACAGCGTCCGGTCGGCGATTGAAGCCGTCAGCGAGGGGGATCCAATTCGCGGCGTCCTGACCACGGTGTTCGAGGAAGCGACCAAGCGGGGGTCAATCGACGATACCGTCTGCGCCTCTCTACTCGCTTACGGCCGTTCATTGGACTACGAGGCGAGCTGGGGGCTTGCCACGGACGTCTTTTCGACGGTTGCCAAGCTCGCTCGCCCGGAAAAGAATGCGCGTCTGGCCATTGATGCGAACGTCGCCGTCGGTGGTTCCGCTCGACGTAATGGCGACTGGGACACCTCAGCCCGCGCCTACTCGCAGGCGGCGTACATCGCCGACACCTTGGGCGACAAGCCCGGAGTTCTGACGGTACAGGTTGGTATCGCCAATACCTATCTTGCCAAGGGAAATCTGCCGCAGGCCGAGCTGATTCTGGACGATGTCATCGTCCAAGCTCGGGATCAGTCGTATCCTGAGATTCAAGGAATGGCTCTGCACAGCCGAGCGATTGTAGCGCAGCGCCGTGGCCAGAATGCTGAAGGGCTCAAGCTCGCTCACGAAGCGCTCCACCTTACCAGTAGACCTTCCGAACGAGAAATGGTGCTCGAGGACATCGCCGCACTTTTTACTGAACTCGGGGTCTACAATTCGGCGCGCGACGCGCACCTGATCTTGACTGCTACTGCCCAGACGCAACTGGTACGGTGGACGGCCACGTTGAACTTGATGGAGCTCGCGAGCTTGGACGGGATGGAGGATGCGTTCGACGCGTACCGGAAGGAACTAGCAGACGCCCCGCTAGGTTTCTGGCTTCGTGCGCACTACTTGCTCTTCCAGGGAGAGGGACTGGCTCGCTTTGGGCGAGTTGAAGCTGCAGAGGAGATTCTGCGCGAGGCAGTTGCGTTTGCCGAGGCGAACCAAGTCCATCAAGTCGCCTTCAAATCCCAAACTGTTCTCGCCGGCGTCCGATCAACGCCTCGGCCGGCCGGACCTTTTGCGGCGCCGGCCACTTGGACTCCCGAGGAGATCGCTCCTGTGGTCGCGACTATCTTCGAGTTGCGCAAGGCGGCGGTGGCTGCCCAGTAGTTGTTTCTTCCGGGCAGCCCGCGCCTCTCTTTAGTGGCAGGTCGATGAGCCGTTGGTCACTGGGCAGGTCACATCGTTCTTCGGAGCCGTCATGTCCGAGCAAGCGGTGAGGACGACGGAAGCGATGATGGCGGTGGCGATGAGAAGGCGGCGGCGGATCATTGGAGTATCTCCTGTCGTGAGGAAGGGGACGTTGCGGGACTGAACACGCCACAACGTACCGCCGTCAGGAAATGCCGAAATGGCGTTTTCTTATCATAAAATGCTTGTTTCCTATCA
>DATHGO010000363.1:0-2147 GCA_035317585.1 Gemmatimonadaceae bacterium
GGGCGATTCTCCGTTCGGAATCAACACTCCGATTTACGCGTCCACCGGTTTCAGCGTCCTCGCGGCGTCCCCGCCACAATCGCGGCGCTCGGTGCGGGTGGACTTTGCATTTCCAATGAAGGGGAGCGCGAAGCATCCCCTGGAAGTGCGCCTGACAGCCGGTGACTTCACCAGAGCATTCCGCGTCGAGCCGCGGGACATCTACAACAGCCGGGAGCGGTCAGTTCCGGCGAGCGTGTTCAGCTGGCCCTAGTGGTCCGCTAGCGGGATGCGCCGGGCACGAATTCCCAGCGGCCAAAAACAGAAACGAAGACGGACATATCGCGCGGGTTAATCATGGTTGAATACGCGGAGCCGCCAAGTTCGGCTGCATAGGAAGAGTAGGTGTCACCGCTGTATGGCATCATGGGTCCACCCGGACCGCTAGAGGACATGCTGAGGAGCTTGCCCAGTGTTCCGCCGGCCGCTCTCGCCAACGCCTCCGCATCCCGCTGCGCCTGAGCAACCGCAATCCCCAGCGCATTGCGTCTCGCCTCGTCCGTGTTCGCCGAAGAGAACTGAACCGATGCGATCGAAGTCGCGCCCGCCGCGAGCGCAGCGTCGATCACCTTGCCAGTGTCATCGAGTCGCCTGACAATCGCCCGAACGGTATTGCGGGCGAGAAATTCGACGGGGACAGCAAGGCTCGGCGGCACGCCCGACGGCATTGCCATGCGCATTGTTCGTGGGTCCTGCCCTACGTTGTAACCAGAAGTCGTTATATCCGCTTGGGCGAGACCCGCTGCGCGAAGCGCCTGAAAAACCGCGGCCATCTTCGAGGCATTCGCTGAGGCGGCCGTCGCAGCGGCGGGCGCTCGACTTTCAACGCTGACGAGTATAGCCGCACGATCCGGTGTTACCGTGATCTCTCCCCGACCCGCAGCTGTGATTTCCGGCGGTCGAGGCGAATTCGGAATCGCCTGACCGAAGGCGGAGGGCGCTGCAAATACAATTGACAAGCCTGCTGCGAAAAAGAGCTGTGTCACAATGCCTCCTTGAGCTGATCACCGGTTTCCGGCCGGCACTCCCTTCATCATCCTGCCAACCGGTTTAACCAGCAGTCCGCAAACCACCGCCGCGATGAAGAGGAAGATCGACGTCTGCCGGAAGAGAATCGGCATCTGCTCGAGCTTCTCCGGGTCGACATTGCCGCCGACCAGGCCGGCGATCAGATTGCCCAGCGCCGCGGCCATGAACCACACTCCCATCATCTGCCCCTTGAACTTGTAGGGCGCGAGCTTGGTCATCGAGCTGAGTCCAACCGGGCTCAGAGACAGCTCGCCGATCGTCTGCAGGAAATAGCTGAACACGAGCCACCACGGTGAGACGCGCACATTGCCGCCTCCGTTGATCACGATATTCGCGGCGAAGAGCATCACCACGAACCCGAGTCCGGCGAAGAACAAACCCCAGGCAAACTTTGCCACACTCGACGGATCCTTTCCGCGATTGCCCAGCGCGATCCAGACGACGGCGAAGACGGGCGCCAGAGCGATAACGAATACCGAGTTCGCGGCTTGCAGCCACAGCGTCGGCATCTCCCACCCGAACACCACTCGATTGGTGTAATCGCGGGCGAAGAGGTTGAGCGATGTGGGCGCCTGCTCGAACGCCGACCAGAAGATCGCGGCGAAAATGAACAGAAGGATGATGATGACGACGCGCTTCTTCTCCTCGAGGGTCAGCCCTCCGCCGACGAACAGATAGATGAAATACACCAGCGCCGATCCGACAATGACGAGGGTCATTTTCTGCGCCAGCGAGACGGGATTGAGATGGAGGATGCCAGCCATCGTCAGGACGACCAGCAGAGCAATCACAGCGATTCCGATCATCACAGTCAACTTGACTCTGCGGTGCTCGGCGGGATCAGTCGATCCCGGTACCATACCAATGTTGCCAAGGGTCTTATCAGCGCGAAGCCGATAGGTGATTAGGCCAATCACCATTCCTACTCCCGCCGCACCAAAGCCAAGGTGCCAACCCACGCGTTCGCCCAAATAACCGGTGATGAGCGGAGCCACGAGCGCGCCGATGTTGATTCCCATGTAGAAAATCGAGAAGCCTGCATCGCGCCGTGATCCACCCTCGGGATAAAGCTCGCCGAC
>DATHGO010000364.1:0-2004 GCA_035317585.1 Gemmatimonadaceae bacterium
TGGTTGTGCCGGATGCGCGCGACGTACTTGCGCTGGTCATCGGTGAGCGGGCCGGGAATTCCGTCCTCGAGCAGAGCGACGTACCCACCGATCGCGCCCAGCGGCGTGCGCAGCTCGTGACTCATCATGTTGAGGAAGCGGCTCTTCGCTTCATTCGCGGCCTGCGCCGCGTGCCGCGCCTCTTCCGCCTCCGCGCGCGCCCGATCGCGCTCCAGCAGAGAGGCTTTGGAAGTCGCGAGCGATTGCGCCAGCTCCGCATTCTTCGCCTCCAGCTCCTCCCTCGCTCGAATGAGCTCCTGCTCCGCTCGCTGTCGCGCCACCGTAATGCTCGTGGCGGTCTGGAGCGCCGCGGAGTGCAGCAGCCTTTCCTCTTCCTGATCCATCTTCATCCGCCGGAAATCAGATCTGCAGCCATGGCAGTTCCCTCGACGCGCGCCTGGATCTTGGCGAACGCAGTATCGCGACTCGTCGACGTATCGTCGCTGAACGGCGCGAAGCCGCAATCGTCGGTGGTGCCGAGCTGCTGCACTGGAATGTACTCTGCCGCCTCGATGACGCGGTCGCGCACCTCCTCGGCCGAGTCGATGCGCGGGTTTATCGGTGAGACCACGCCGACAAAGATGCGGTGATCCGGCTTCATCTGTTGGCGGATGATCTTCAACACCTTGATTCGATCCCTTTCACCGGCCAGCGCAATGCAGAAGTACCCGACGTTCAGCTGGAACAGGAGCGGCAGGAATTCGGCGTAGTCGACGTCGGCGCTGTGGGTTGAATCGAGATCGCCGCCCGGACAGGTATGTACGCCGATCACACTACGCTCGGTCGCTGAGAATCGCGCCAGGGCGAGGTTGTTGAGATCGACGAAAGTGGTGAGGAGACGGCCGGACGGATCGATCTTCATCGCCAGCCGCGCTTCGGTGAAGTCGATCTGCACCTTGGACGCGCCCTTTTGAAAACACAAGCGGATCTCCTTCTCGTGCTCGCTCAACAGATCGCTGACGAACTCGTCGCGCGAATACCCCGGGATCTCCTGCGCGGGATACATCAGGCTGAGAGCCGAAGGTGAGATCACCGCCTGCTTGAGCGGCCGGTGCGCGTACTTGCGCGCCACCTCGACGTAGCTGTCCGCGTAGCGCTTGTACCGGAACGGGCCCGTCGTGAGGCGCGGCATCCGGCGCGTGTGCCCGGCCGCGAAGGGAATCTTGAATCCATCGGGCGCGGTATTGGAGAGGCCGTGCACGGAGTACGTCCAGAAGTTCTGAAACTTCCTTTGCTCGCCGTCGGTGACTACGGGCGACCCGGTGGCCTCGAGCCGCTCGATCGTGTCCTTTACTGCCGCCTCGTACATCGGATCGAGATTCGGATCAGAGATGCTTCCGTCGGCCACCGCCTCGATGAGGGGGACCGGTCTCGGGATGCTGCCAATCGGTTCCGTCGGGATTGTCATCGATTCGATTTTCGGCTGAATTCGGTGATTTGAAACCGGATTGGTGTCTCAGTGGAAACGCTGTGGCTAATGCTCACACCAGTATGCGGGATTGTACAGCGCTTGTTTGGAGTTGCGTTGCGATTGCTGGCAGCGTCTGATTCCGTACACGACAAGACACGTTGTTGCCGTCGCAAAGTGCGCCGGCCGGATTGTCGCTTCGTGCAGTTGTAGGTACTTACGCTGACGGGCGGGAAGTTGTTGCCCTAATGAAGGGGCGCAGGCGGCGCAGGCTCGCAATCGATTTCGTCCTTAAAGCCGCGTGCATGCTTCGTGCGGGCTTTGTTCTTACAGCTTCAGCCTCGGTGCTACACGACCTGGCGAAAGAAGGATTCAACTCGCAGGTCCTCGCATCCTCCGCGACCTCCTCTCGAGAGACATCGGAGGCGCCCGGAAAGGGCAGTGGTCGCTTGACTACTCGACAATCCGAATCAGGCATTAATTGACGCCGAGCTACGTCGTGCTTTGGATCGTGGTCGCCATAGGGCTCGTGCTCATCGCGTTGGTCGTCGTCCGGA
>DATHGO010000365.1:0-2448 GCA_035317585.1 Gemmatimonadaceae bacterium
CATGTACGCCGCGCCCTTCGGGAAAATCTCTTTAGCGGCGATATCAGGGGTGACGTTCCAGTATGGGCGAAAGACCACGGTCTCCATCGAGTCAGCGAAAACTGGCGTGGCCTTGTCCTGGTACTCCTGGCCGACGATGACCTTCATTTCGAGGGTTTTTGCCCCGCTGTCGTAGGCCTCGAGCTTGAACGCCGAAACGTTCACGAATATGTACCGCCTCCCAAAACTCCTCGGCAGCCAGCGGAACCGCTCCATGTTCGCCGCAATCTCCGCGAGCCGATAGCTCGCCGGCACGTTCATGGATTCGAGCGTCTCCTTGCCCAGTGCGCTGTCGACGTTGATTCCATGGCGCGTCTGAAAAAGTGCGACGGCGGCAGCCAGATCGTGATCGTAGGCGGTTGCCGACGGCGCACCAGGGCCTTGGGGCGATTGAATCATGGACGCCTTGTTGGCGCCGCTCGCCGGAACAATTCCCTCAACTGCGAGCCTGTTTCGCAATGCCGCCAACACGGCCGGGCTCGCGGGCGCTCCAGGCTTCAGGTTTTCGGTCGCCGGGATTGGTTGCCAGCCGCCCTTTGCGACAATTAGACGATAGTTCTGAAGCTGCTTGCTTAGGCCCGCGTAGTCTTCGTCGGTGGGACGCATCGTCGCCAGTGCTCTATCCAGCTGTTCATAGCGCAGATTCCTCACTAAGGCGCTGTCGACATTTTCCTCCTCAGGATCGACGTGCCATGCCTGCGCCACTGTGCGAGGATCGACCTGACCAGTGAGCAGATCCTCGCCGAGCGACGTGTAGGATGCCGTGAGGATGACGTCGGCTGTCGCGAGCTGCTCAGCGGTTGGAGTCGTGGTCTGCTTGAGCGTGCCTATCGCCTGTGCCAACGCGCCAACCGGATAGTCGTCGAGCCGCATACCATCGGCATTGGCGGCCAGAATCGCATTGGTGAGCGCTTTGGTGCGCCTCTCGTGGAGACCAGTACTGGTTAGCCAGAGCGGATTGCTTCCGTAGAGTTTGTAGAGTCGCTTGGTGTGACCCCACTGGTCGTCATCGATCCGGTCCAGCCTTGGGCCATCAAGCTTCTTTTGTATGAGGGCTTCGATCTCGGTCGCGGGAACGCCCTGAACCGACGTCAGTTTTTCCGGGGCCCACGTCTGGGGGTTTTCGTTCTTGCCCGCGCCCGCGGTTTCGCGCCCCTTGCAGCCGACGAGCATGAGGCCGGATAGCAGCGCTATTAAAACCGATCGTGGGCGTACTGGCCGAGTAGTCTTAACCAACAAATTCATATGGACTTGGGTAATCCGTTGACGGATGTTCGGATGATTTATCCGTCAATTAGGCGAAAGTCGGGCCAGCTACTCTCCGACGATCCTCGGCTCCGCCAATTCTCTATCGGCAACCGCGCTGTCCCTCCCAAGAACCTCCTTCACGAAATCGGGCCACCAGTTCACCTGGGGCTCGCGCGATTTGTACTTCTCGAGCGCCGCCCAGGTGCGCTCGTGAATCTTTTGGCCAAGCTCGATTGCGTTGTCGCGCGAAATCCCCTCGCGCTTGAGTGCCCGGCGGCCGATCTGAGCATGGAGAACCTCGTCAGCCCAATCGTAGTCGTGAAAGTGGGCAGACAGCTCGTCGCCCGCGGCCACCGCCGTCTCGTACTCGAATCTCTTGCCCGTCTCGCCTGACATCAGGGACTGCTCGATCGCATAGAGAATTATCTGCCGCTCCTGCGCAGTCGCGTGGAGATTGAGCCGCAGCGAGAAGCCGACATTGAGCGGGATCTTCGTCCAGCCGAGCCCGCGTGACTCGAACGCGACTGTACCCATCATCGCGTGCCGTGCCTCGTCCCAAAGCTGGCGCGAATAGTCCAGATAGAACTCCCACGGCTGGTCGTTCCTCTCGAACAGGAACGAAGCCATGACTTCCGGCACATCCATTTCCAGCGTGCGCTTGCAGAGAAGCGCGAGGTTGCGCTCGTCGGCAGGGACATCGGCAGCATTGTAGACAGCGTGTGGCGGGAACTCGAAGTTGTAGAGTCCGTGAAAGCGCTTGTCGCGCTTCGGCTCGAAGTCGGGGACGAACGGTCGCTCGGCGCGCGGAGGTGGCAGCGGCGGTACCATCGATCTGATCCGGACTCCCTGACGACCATCGCCCTCCTGAACGGCCACCTGCGGATCTCCCACGATGCCATTAGCGGCGCCGAGATAGAGCTCGAGATGCTCGCGCCAGGAGTGCGCGAGCGTTGCGGCGGTCCCGTCCCGCGTCAGGGCCACGAGCGCTTGATCGCCCCATTCGATTGCTTCGGTGACCTCGATTAGCGCCGAGCGCATGAAGCGTCGTGTAGGGTGATCGACCAGCGGATTGGTGTGATGAATGTGCGCGTAGTAGGCATCGCGGAGAGCGGGGAGCGCCACGCCGTAAATCCCGACAACGAGCTCCTCCGGATTCTCGGC
>DATHGO010000366.1:0-4318 GCA_035317585.1 Gemmatimonadaceae bacterium
GGTCAAAACGATGTTCGCATCAGTCTGACGCGTGACCCGCTTCGACTCTCGGATGTTGTGGTGACTGGACAAGCCACGAGCGTCGAGCGGCGGAACCTGGCGAACGCAGTCGCCACTGTCAGCGGCGAGGACGTATCGCGCGTCTCAGCGCAAACGGTGGAGCAGGCGCTGCAGGGAAAAGTCGTGGGGGCGACGATCCAGTCGAACTCAGGCGCTCCTGGTGGTGGAATGCAAATGCGGATGCGCGGAGTCACATCGATCAACGCCTCGTCGGAGCCCCTGTACGTGGTCGACGGGGTGGTCCTCAGCAACGTCGCCATCCCTTCCAACCAGAATGCGGTGACCGCGTCGACCGGAGGGTCCAACCCCGCATTGACTCAGGATGCGCAGGTGAATCGCATCGCCGACCTCAACCCAAATGACATCGAGAACATCGAGGTCTTGAAGGGAGCGTCGGCCTCGGCGATCTACGGCTCGCGGGCGTCGAACGGAGTCGTGATCATCACGACCCGGCGGGGTAGATCGGGAGAGAGGGTGATCCACGCGACACAGCGCATTGGTTTCTCCAAGATCTCCAACACTCTTGGCTCCAGGACGTTCACCACGCTGGCCGATGCCACTACGGCGTTTGGCGCCTCAGCCGCAACCTATTTCAAGCCGGGGGTCGTTTACGACAATGAGCGCGCGCTTGCCGGTCGCACGCCGACCTCGAGTGAATCTGTCGTAGATGTAAGCGGCGGCGACTCGGACACGCGCTATTTTGCCTCCGGACTCTGGAAAAAAGATGGTGGAATTATCGCCAATACGGGTTACGGGAAGCAGGCGGTGCGCGCCAATCTCGATCAGGATTTCGGCAAGCGTTTGAAGTTCAGTCTTCAGACGGATGTAACGCGGTCGCTCGCTCAGCGCGGTCTGACCAACAATGACAACGCCGGCGTCAGCTTCTGGATGGTATTCCCGTTCACACCGAGCTTCGTGGATTTACGGGCCAATCCCGACGGAACCTTTCCGAGAAACCCGTTCCAAGCCAGCAACCCGCTGCAGACAGCAGCGTTGATGAAGAACGACGAAAAGGTGTTGCGGTCGATCCTGGCTGGCCGGCTCACGCTGAGTGCAATCGAGGGGGAAGCATACAGTCTCAGGTTCGGGCTGAACGGAGGGGCTGACCAGTTCTCCCAGGAGAACTCTCTGCTCTTTCCACCCGAGCTGCAATTCGAGCCAATCGACGGTCAGCCGGGCACGGCGCTTCTCAGCAACAGCAACAACCTTAACCTCAACCTCGGCACGAACGCGGTGTTCACGCTGACTCCGCGGAGCGGCGTTTTCACGGCCACCACATCGGTTGGCGTGAACGGGTCGAGCCGCGACCTCCGCGTCTCGCGTATCGTGAGCCGTAATCTGGTCGGCGGTCTCGGCATCGTCGGGGCAGGCACGAACGTAAGTGTGCTGGAGAACCGCCAGCGCGTCGAGGACTTCGGTCTCTACGCGCAGGAAGAGTTTCTGACGTTCGGCGAGCGGTTGCTCCTTACTGCGGGAATCAACGCCGACCGCAGCAGCGTGAACAGCGATACCGAGAAGTATTTCTATTACCCAAAGGTCTCGGGGTCCCTCCGCTTTCCACAACCATTTCGAGCGGTGGAAGAGCTGAAGATCCGTGCGGCCTACGGCCAGTCAGGAAACCAGCCGCTGTTCGGTCAGAAGTTTACGCCGCTCAGCGCGATCGAGAACATCGCGGGGCTGCCGGGACTGGTCGTCCCGCCTTCGGGATCAGTGGGTTCAATCAACCTTCGTCCCGAAAGGCAACACGAGTTCGAGGCGGGGACGGATGTAACCTTCGCCGGCGGTCGTGGAGCACTCGAGTTGACCGGCTTCCGGAAGGACGTGTCCGACCTGCTGCTTCAGCGCACGCTGGCCCCGTCGTCGGGGTTCGCAATCGAAAACTTCAACGGTGGTAAGCTCAGGACCACTGGGGCTGAAGTGGCAGTAAACCTCGTTCCCGTTCAATCGACAGACGCCGAGTGGATTTTCCGCACGTCGTTCGCAGCCAACAAGAGCAAGATTGTGGAGCTACCAGTTCCGGCTTTCGAGACTGGGGGATTCGGGGCATCCCTGGGAGCTTTCAGAATTGAAGAGGGTGCTTCAGCGACCCAGATCGTCGGGAACGACAGTCTGCCCAATGGCTCAAAGGTGGTCCGAAAGGTCGGTGATGCGAATCCCGACTTCACGATGTCGTTCGTGAACAACCTGAAGTTCAAGCAATTCCGCTTGTACGGCTTGCTCGACTGGCAGCACGGCGGCAGCGTCATCAATCTCACCAAGTTCCTCTACGACCTTGGATCGAACACGGCCGACTACGCCGACCCAATCACTGTCGGCGGGGTCCAGTATATGACTGGGTTCAATCGCTTGAGGCTGTGGCCCAAGCAAACGGCGCTGTACGTCGAAGACGCGTCGTTCATGAAGCTTCGTGAGCTGACGCTGTCGTACGAAGTGCCTTTAGCGACGGTGTCGCGATTCGGACGCGGTGTGCGTACCGCGGAGATCAGCTTCAGTGGTCGTAATCTCTGGACGCATACGGACTACACCGGGATGGATCCTGAGGTGAGCAACTTCGGGAACCAGCCGATCGCCCGCAATATCGATGTCGCCCCTTTCCCACCGAGCCGGAGCTTCTGGTTTTCGGTGACTCTGGGGTTCTGACCATGACTCACATGAGAAAATTCCCGATGACACTGACGCGTGTCCTTCCCGCTGTCGCCGTGTTGCTTTTCACCAACGGATGCAAAGACCTTCTCGTTCCGGATTACAACAATTCGAGCCTCGAGGACCTGACGAACAGCCCTACGCCGACAAAGATCAGGCAGGCGTCGCAGGGACTACTCGTCGGCACCCGCGTGGGAATCGGCGAGCAGAACGGTTACATCTCGCTCCTCGGCATAGTGGGGCGCGAGTCTTACAACTTGGATCCTGCTGATCCCCGCTTCGTCACCGAGATGTTGATCGGTCCGCTCGACGGCGGCAGCCCTGCCTTCGGCGGAAACCTGTGGGCAGACCCGTACCGGAACATTCGCAATGCGAACATTCTGCTCGGAGCTGTGGATCAGGTGACCGGACTTTCCGATGCCGAAAAGTCGGCCGTTCGAGGTTTCGCCAAGACAATTCAGGCTCTCGATTACCTCAACGTCATCAACACTCGTGATGACCTTGGCGCCGCGCTCGACGTAGATATCGGACCCACGGCTCCTCCCGCAGCCATTGTTGGGAAAGCTGCGGTGTTCACTCAGATCTCGACGCTTCTCGACGACGGGCTTACGGCGCTCAATGCTGGAGGAGACGCCTTCCCGTTCGCGTTGAGTCCTGGCTTCGCCCACTTTGACACTACGACGACATTCGCGAAGTTCAACCGCGCTCTCAAGGCGCGCGTCGAGGCGTATCGTGGGAATTACGCGGCTGTACTCACGGCGCTGATCGGCTCCTTCCTCGACACGAGCGCCCCACTGACCCTCGGGGTTTATCACACATACACCACCGGATCCGGAGACACCCAGAACGCGCTATTCGATCCGAGTGGAAGGGCAATTCTCGCCCAACCTTCGGTTGTCACGGATGCCGAGAACAAAGCGGATGGAACGCCTGATGCGCGTCTTACAGCCAAAGTGGCCACGTTGCCAGAGGATCATACGGTTCAGGGCGTCACGAGCAATCTGGTATTCACCATTTACAAGTCGAACACAGCGCCGATTCCGATCATCCGGAATGAGGAGCTCATCCTCCTTCGCGCGGAAGCGCGCTACTTCACCAACGATTTCGTCGGCGCGCTCTCCGACATCAACTTGATCCGCACGACGTCGGGAGGGCTTGCCCCGCGTGGAGCGTTCGTGAGCCAGGCCGATTTCGTCGCGGAATTGTTAAAGCAGCGCCGCTACTCGCTCATGTTCGAGGGAGGGCACCGCTGGATCGACGCACGACGGTTCGGATTGCTGAGCACACTGCCCAAAGTACTTCCGACCCACACCGTCCCGAGCCGCTTTCCGTTCCCCAGGGACGAATGCCTCGCGAGAGTCCCAGCTCCAGCGCAAGGCTGCACCTGAGATATCGGCATACACAGTCCCATAACAAGAACAGCCCGGCTCGATTCACGAGCCGGGCTTTTTGCATCTGGCGACTCGATGGTACAAAAAGAAAAACGGAGCGTCTTTCGACGCTCCGTTTCTCTTTTGGACTAGATCAGCCTAATTAGACGCAGGTGATTACACCGTTGACCATGGTGCAAACCTTTGCCGACTGCGAGTGCGTAGCAGTCGCGTCCCATGAAGGC
>DATHGO010000367.1:0-3393 GCA_035317585.1 Gemmatimonadaceae bacterium
AAGGAGGAAAAGGAGCTGACGCGGCGCAGCGACGAGCTGGCGCGGCGGCGGCAGGAGCTGCCGTGGGTGCGGGTCGACAAGGAGTACCGATTCGAGACCGACGAGGGGAGCGCCTCGCTCGCAGACCTCTTCCGAGGGCGCTCGCAGCTCCTCGTCTATCACTACATGTTCGGGCCCGACTACAAGGCAGGCTGCGCCACCTGCTCGACGATCGCCGACGGGTTCAATGGCTTCGGCGTTCACTTGGCGAACCACGACGTCACCCTGGCGGCGGTGTCGCGGGCGCCGCTGACGAAGCTGCAGACCTACAAGCAGCGGATGGGATGGTCGTTTCCCTGGGCATCCTCGGTCGGCACCGACTTCAACTTCGACTTCAACGTCTCGTTCACCGAGGGGCAACAGCGTGAGGGCGGCATCGAATACAACTACCGCCGCGAGCCACCGTTGACGGAAGGCGGGTGGGGACGGATCCTGAGCGGGGACGCCCCGATCGCCAATCCACTGACGAAGAGCACCGGCGACCCTGTCGGCGACAACGCCGCCATGACCGGAACCGACGCGGCCACCTACACGCGCGAGAGGCCGGGAATGAGCGCGTTCGTGCTCGACGAAGGCGTCATCTATCACACCTATTCCGCCTACGCGCGCGGACTGGACGGCCTCTGGGGCATGTACCAGTGGCTCGATCGCGCTCCCCTGGGACGCAACGAGACGGGCATGTGGTGGCGCCGCCACGATGAGTACAACAAGGGCTGAGCGAAGTCGATGCCGTGGATGCTGATGCCCGGACAGACGTGGTCCGGCGCCGCGGCGTCGTTCGTTGGCATGTGGGTCGTGATGATGGTGGCGATGATGCTGCCGTCCCTGGTCCCGATGTTGTGGCGCTACCGCCAGGCCGTTGGCAGGCCCGGCGCGATGCGCCTCGGTTGGCTAACCGCGCTCGTGGGCATGGCCTACTTCTTCGTCTGGACCGTGTTCGGAGCAGGCGTGTTCCCGCTGGGCGTCGCGCTGGCCGCGGCCCAGATGGAAAATCCAGAGCTGACACACACCGTACCCATCGCAGTCGGTGTGGTCATTCTGATGGCTGGCTCTCTCCAGCTCACTGCGTGGAAGGCGCACCACCTCGGCTGCTGTCGGGAGACACCCGGTCACGGGCGCACGCTGCCAGCCGACGCCGGTACCGCCTGGCGACACGGACTGCGCCTCGGCCTTCACTGCACCAGCTGCAGCGTCGGTCCGATGGCGATCCTCCTGGTCATCGGAGTCATGAACCTTGGCGCGATGGCTGTCGTCGCGGCAGCCATAACAGTCGAACGTCTCGCACC
Source organism: Gemmatimonadaceae bacterium (assembly GCA_035317585.1). Taxonomy (GTDB): domain Bacteria; phylum Gemmatimonadota; class Gemmatimonadetes; order Gemmatimonadales; family Gemmatimonadaceae; genus UBA4720. The sequence continues at coordinate 1,326 of DATHGO010000367.1, forward strand.
GGGCGGTGAGCGCGTCGCGCGGGCCACCGGAGCCATCGTCGTCGGGGCAGGGTTGTTTCTGATCGTGCGAGCAGCCGGGCTCGGATGAAGCCCATCTAGGAGCGGCTCAGGGATTTTGTTCAGGAGATTTTTTTCGTCCAGACAGCAAGTTCGTATCCGTTCGGATCTATAAAGTGGAAACGCTGTCCTCCGGGGAAATCGAAGATCGGCTTCGAGATCTTGCCTCCCGCAATTCGAATCGCCTCAGAGAGCTCCGAAAGGTCGTCACCATATAGAACAACCAACGGACCGCCGGGCTTCGGCGCCGCTTCAGTCGTGAACCCGCCCGACAGCCGACCATCGCCAGGTCTGTAATAGGAACCCCAGATGACAATCACCCGCCCAAATGTTCCGCTAGCCGATGATCTCCTCAGTTAATGCAGTGACGTCGCGACCTTGAAAGCCGGGGTCAGGAGCTCCGGCTCCGGTTCATCGTCATCGTCCGGCGTCGGCATCGGCATCGTGAGACGGTAGGTCCCGACCGCCACTCCCTTGGGCAGACGGTATTGATGCACGACGGTTTGACCGGGATCGAGGAAGCCGAGCGGGATCGAGCAGGCAGTAGAGGGGCCTTCGACGGTCCTCCACGTAGCGCCGTCCTTTCTCTGCAACTCGGCTCTGCAAAAGCGATCGGGATAGAACAGCGTGACGTCGCTGAGATTCGATATGGTGACGTTGACAGACTCACCCGAGAGGTAGGTATCCTGGACGACGTCCGCAGCGACGCGCTTTCCCGGACCGGGGTCGTAGGGCCGCATGGTAGCGCATCCCGATGCGATCAATGCGAATGCACCGAAAAAGCCCAGGTTCAGCCGTCCCAACGTCCCGCGCATGATTCCCCCTTCGTTTTGCGTGTCATTCCTGGGGAGTAAGCTGAGCAATAAAGTTGCCGCGAGAAATTGCCCTGCCTGCTAGGGGCTGGCGGTCCCGCCGCCCGGCGAGTTGCCCGCGGGCGCCACAACTTTGGGTCGGCTCGGCGTAGTTTTAGCGAAACGCGAGCGAGTTTAGCGAAATGCGAGAAACGAAGGGACCGGTAGTCCGATGAAAATCGGGTACTGGTACAGTCTTTCAGCGAATCCCGGCACCTTTTTTACAGTGCAGATGTTTCACCAGATAATCGTGTAACGATTTCATCTACTCGATCACAGCGAACGCGTTCTAACCGTTCGTTAGCTTAAGCACCGCTTCAGGCAGTCGCTCCCCTTTCACGCGAATCTTCGAGGCGGCGTCATCGATGTCGCGTAGATCGGCAGTCGTCAGCTCCACGTTGACCGCCGCGAGATTCTCCTCGAGGCGCTCGATTTTCCTGGTCCCGGGAATCGGGACGATCCACGGCTTCTGGGCAAGCAGCGTTATTTGTAAGGCAAAAGAGCCCTGCTCCAGGCTACGCGCTCGGCGTGCGCGGCAATATCAAGGTGAACCGCGAGCTTTTCTGGGGCTCGCTTGTGACGACGATGTCGCCGCCCATCCCGCGCGCGAGATCGCGGCTGATCGCCAGGCCGAGTCCGGTGCCTTCTTGTGACTGGGTGAGCGAGCGGCCGACCTGCACGAATGGCTCGAAGATCCTCTCCAGGTGATCCGCCGGGATTCCCACACCGGTGTCACACACGGCGATCGAAACCCTCTGCGAATCGTGCCAGTCGCACTCCAGGGCGACTTTCCCCTGCTCGGTGAACTTGACCGCGTTCGAAAGAAGGTTGATCAGGATCTGCTCTACCTTCGCCTTGTCGGCCCATGCGGCGACCTCTACCGGACACTCGTGCACTTCGAGCTCGAGCCCTTTCGCCGCCGCCTGTGGCTCGATCATGTGGCCTACTGCTTCGATGACGTCGCACAACGGGACCGTCGAGTAGTCGTAGGTGATCTGGCCGGCTTCGATGCGTGAGAAATTCAGGATGTCGTTGATGATGCCGAGCAGATGCTGCTGACTGCGCTTGATTCGCTGCAAGTCCTCGAGCTGCTCATCGGTCACCGGCCCGCGCACGCCCATCGCCAGCAGTTCGGTGTAGCCGCCGATGGCATTGAGCGG
>DATHGO010000368.1:0-4421 GCA_035317585.1 Gemmatimonadaceae bacterium
CGATCATCGTCCTGAACATTCACCGTCACGGAGAGGTTGCGAAGGCGCTGCTGGGTGAGCGCGTCGGAACGATCGTACAATGACGACAATTCCTCAGATCACGAAGGACTGCCGGACCGCGATGGAGAAATCATTCGAGGCTTCGAAGCGGGAGCTTGCTTCGATCCGAACCGGAAAAGCGACAGCGAGCCTGCTCGACACGGTGCGCGTAGAGGCGTACGGTCAGCAGATGCCCCTGAATCAGGTAGCTGGCGTGTCGGCGCCAGAACCGCGGCTCCTCACCGTGACTCCCTGGGACAAGGGTCTGGTCACGGCGATCGAAAAGGCGCTGCGTGAATCGGATCTCGGCCTCAATCCTCAGACGCAGTCGGGCGTCATCCGGGTTCCGCTGCCTTCGCTCAACGAGCAGCGCAGAAAAGAGCTGGTCAAGGTCGTTCATAAGCTGGCCGAGGAGGCGCGGATCGGCATCCGCCACGCGAGAACCGCCGCGCGCGATCAGCTGAAGAAACTCGAGAAAACATCGGAAGACGAACAGAAGAGAGCAGAGAAAGAGCTTCAGAAGCTCCACGACGACTACATCGGCAAGATCGATGAGTTGTTGAAGGCGAAAGAAGCAGAAATCATGGAAGTCTAGCCCGTGTCCGAGCTGACACGGCGCATCATCTTCGCGGTTATTGCCGCGCCCGCGAGCATCGCGATCGTCTACTTCGGCGACTGGGCACTGGCGATTGTTCTCTCTGTGCTCGCCGCGCTCGCGGCCTGGGAGTTGTTCCGCATGGCTCGTGAAACGGGCGCGTTACCGCTGGAGCCCGCGGGAATCGCGCTCGCGGCCCTCCTGCCGCTCGCGGTTCACGCGCAACGGCTCGGCATATACACGCTCTCGCTCACGGCCATCATCGCCATGATTCTGCTGTTGTTCGCGAGCACGATCTGGCTCCGTGGACCAACGGGCAAGCCGTTGTCGTCAGTCGCGATCACGGTGTTCGGAATAATGTATGCCGGACTCTTCTCATACATTTACGCGCTTCGCTACCATGACTACGCCGTCGGCGCGGCTGCTGGAACCGCTCTGGTTTTTCTGCCGGTGCTGCTCACCTGGGCTACCGATGTCGGCGCCTACACCTTCGGTCGCACATTCGGCAAGAAGAAGCTGATTCCCTCGGTAAGTCCCGGAAAGACGGTTGAAGGCGCGGTGGGTGGACTCGGCCTCTCTATAGTCATATGTCTGCTGTACGTGAGATTCATACTGATGCCATATGCGCAGCTGGGACTGACGATCCAGGGCGCGGTGCTGTTCGCGATTGTGGTCAGCGTTGCGGCGCAGACGGGAGACCTGGCTGAGTCGCTGCTCAAGCGAGAAGCAGGCGTGAAGGACAGCTCGCGGATCCTTCCGGGACATGGTGGAATACTCGATCGGTTCGACAGCCTGTTGTTCGTGATGCCGATCGCACTTCTCCTGCTGGGTCGCTTGCTGCTGCCCGTCCCACTATGACTCCCGGCTCCGCCACCCGGCAGAAAGGTGTGGCGGTACTCGGCTCCACCGGCTCGATCGGCACGACGGCCTTACGAGTGTTGGACAGACAGCGTGACCGATTCCGGGTCACGGCTCTCACTGCGAACAGCAACGGCGCTCTTCTGAGGGAGCAGGCGCTCAAGTTCTCACCCGCGTTTGTCGGGATGGTCGAATCCCAGCACGATGCGGACGATGCGTGGAAGAGCGGAACAGATGCGCTGATCGCCGCAGCCACCCGCGATGATGTCGACATCGTGCTGAACGCGATCGTCGGTGCCGCGGGACTGGACGCCACGCTGGCCGCGCTCGAAGCGGGAAAGCGCGTCGCGCTCGCCAACAAGGAGACGCTGGTCATTGCCGGAGACCTGGTCAGGCAAGCCTGTGCCGCCGGATCGGGCGAGGTCATCCCCGTGGACAGCGAGCACAGCGCCATCCTTCAGTGCATCACCGGCCACCCAACGTCGGCGGTCCGTCGCGTCGTGCTCACCGCCTCAGGCGGACCATTCCGCGGCTGGAGCGCGGAGCGACTCGCGTCGGCGACTGTTGACGATGCACTGAGACACCCGACCTGGCAGATGGGCCGCAAGATCACGATCGACAGCGCGACGCTCGCCAACAAGGCGCTCGAAGTCATCGAAGCACATTTTCTGTTTGGGCTTCCGTACGATCGCATCGAAGTCGTGGTACATCCGCAGAGCGTGGTTCACTCATTCGTCGAGTTCATCGACGGCAGCGTCGTGGCGCAGATGAGCGTTCCGACGATGGAGCTGCCGGTGCTCTACGCCCTGACCCATCCGGAACGCGTTGCCGACGACGGTATTCCGGCGTTCGATCCAGTTAGACTTTCTCCGATGACGTTCGAGGCCGTCGATCATGAACGGTTTCCGGCACTGGGGTTGGGCATTTCGGCCGGAGAGGCGGGCGGAGCCGCGCCCGCTGTGTTCAACGGAGCCAACGAATGCGCTGTCGCCGCGTTCCTCGCTGGGAAAATCCGCTTTCCGGACATTCCGCGCGCAATCTCATCCGCTCTCGACGAGCTGAGCGAAATGCCCGCCGGAACGCGAGAGCAGCTCCTGGCGGCGGACGCCGCAGCGCGCCGGCACGTGCAGCTGATGCTCAAGTGCTGAGCTGGCTCGCGCCGATCATCGTTTTCGGACTCGTGGTATTCGTGCACGAGCTCGGACATTTCATCGCGGCCAAGCTGACCGGCGTGTACGCGCCGCGCTTCTCGATTGGGTTCGGGCCGTCACTGCTGAAGAAGCGAATCGGTGAGACGGAGTACGTCCTCGCCGCGCTACCCCTCGGCGGATACGTGCGGATGGCTTCGCGCGAGGACGAAGCGACTGCATTTCTGGAGGGTGGGAGCGAGAACTCGGCGACGCGAGCCGCAAATCCCGAGGATGGATTCGATCCGAATGCCATGATTCCATTCGGCCCCAAGCCCATTCCGGAATCCCGGTGGTTCGAATCGAAGCCGCTCGTCGCCCGCCTTTTCATCATGCTCGCCGGAGTGACGATGAACGCACTCCTCGCTTATGGCATCTATGTCGGCCTGCTGCTTCACTCAGGAATTCCGACGCCGATTCCCGTGGCGTCAGCCGTAGTTCCTGGCAAGCCGGCGGCTCTCGCCGGTATTCAGGTGGGCGACAGCATAGCAATGCTGAATGGCCGACCGCTCGCGAGCTGGGAAACGCTCCTCGATAGCATTAGCGCTTCGCCGGGCCGGCCACTGGAGCTGGGAATCGTCCGTCACGGGCAGACGCTGGAGCTGCGGGTGACTCCGGCAGCGGAAGTCGTCGCGGATCCCCGCACCGGAGTAAAGCGGTCGGTCGGCAGAATCGGCATGATGGCGAGCGAAGGATTCACCCCGATTTCAGTACAACGGGCGTTTGGCGCGGCATGGGGACTGACAATTGATAACGGCAGCAGGATATTCGCCGCGCTGGGCTCACTTGCCCACGGTGTCGGGCTTTCTGACCTCGGCGGACCGATCGCCATCGCGCAGGTGTCGGTTCAGGCGGCCCGCGGCGGAATAGAGACACTGTTGCTGCTGGTGGCGCTCATCAGCATCAATGTCGCCGTGTTCAATCTGCTCCCGATCCCGATCCTCGATGGTGGCCAGATTCTTCTCAACGTGGCAGAGACGATCAAGGGAAGCGCCTTCAGCACGCAGACCCGCGAACGTATCTTGAAGGGCGGGCTCCTCATCATCGGCCTGCTCTTCGTCACCGTGATGTTCAACGACATAAGTCGCAACATGCAGAACATCGTCCGGTTTTTCGGACGCATCTTCGGCAGCTAGGGCCAAACTATTTGGCGCTCCCTGCCGTAGTGTTCGGAACCCCACTCTTGCGTGAATCCGGATGGCAGATTTCAAAGCAGAAGACTATCGCCTGACCAATCCGGGCGAGTCGCGACCGCGCGGTTACGCCGACCAGCAGGATCAGAGGCCGGAGGCGCCACCGAGTTACGGAGAGCAGGGTCGGCAGATAATCCCCGATGACCGAGCGACGTCGGGCGTGGTGTCTTTTCTCAGCAGTACCGAGCGGGAAGGACGCTGGCAATTGCCGAGGCGATTCCGCGCGCTCGCGGTGATGGGTAACGTTGAGCTCGACCTGCGCGCGGCAGAGATTGGGTGGGGCCTTTCCGTGATCGAAGCTGTGGCGGTCTTCGGCAACATCGAGATCACGATCTCACCCGACATAACGGTCGAATGCGATGGGGATTCGCTGCTTGGCTCCTTCGTCCTCAAGTATGACGGGCGCGCGAATCCGGCGGCGGCGAGTCGCGATAGAGTCATACGCGTTACCGGAACCGCCTATGCCAGCGCTGTGACCATTCACGTGAAGGGTCCCGACGAAAAACTTCTCGACCGGATCGGACGCAGCCTCGGGTTCGGCGAACCGTA